>CACZQT010000109.1 GCA_902783295.1 uncultured Lachnospiraceae bacterium | reverse complement strand
TGCGTATAATTATGCCTTCCTGAAACTTTTATGCAAAATGATTGAATTTTCAGTCTGCAGTATGTATACTGTCCAGTAAAAGACCGGAAATCTCCGAAAGGAAATCAGCCTTATGAAATACGAAATCAGCCGTTACGGCCTGCGGGGCGAAATCACAGTGCCGGGCGATAAATCCATATCTCACAGGAGCGTCATGTTCGGCGCTCTGGCCGGCGGTGTTACGGAAATCGAAAATTTCCTTCGCGGGGCAGACTGCATGACCACCATCTCCTGTTTTGCCAATATGGGCGTGCATACGGATGTAACTCCTGACAGAATCCTGGTGCACGGAAACGGTCTGCGCGGACTGAAGGCTCCGGAAAAAATTCTGGACTGCGGGAATTCCGGCACCACAACCCGCCTGATCTCCGGTATTCTGGCTTCCCAGTCTTTTTCCTGCAGCATGGTTGGGGACGCTTCTCTGAAGAAAAGGCCTATGCGGCGCATTATGAAACCGCTTTCCATGATGGGTGCGGACATCACCTCCACTCTTGGGAACGACTGTCTGCCTCTCAGGATCAACGGGAAGCAGCTTCACGGAATCCATTATATGTCCCCGGTGGCTTCTGCCCAGGTTAAATCCGCCATCCTGCTGGCCGGGCTTACAGCAGACAGCCCCACTTCCGTCACCGAACCTTATCTGTCCCGTAACCACACTGAACTCATGCTTTCCACCTTCGGTGCCCAGGTGACTTCGGAAGGTACTACGGCCACCATTTACCCTGCTGATGAGCTTTACGGGCAGAAGATCATTGTCCCGGGCGATATCTCCTCTGCCGCTTTTTTCCTGGCGGCGGCGCTGATCGTGCCCGGTTCGGAAATCGTTCTGAAAAACATCGGCATCAATCCTACCCGGGACGGGATGCTGACGGTCTGCCGGGAGATGGGCGGGAACCTTACCTACGAGAACATCCGGCGCGGGGGCGAGCCTTCTGCTGACATTGTAGTACGTTCCTCAGACCTTCACGGCATCACCATACAAGGCGATATCATTCCCAAGCTGATTGACGAACTTCCGGTTATCGCTGTCATGGCCTGCTACGCAAAAGGAACGACCATCATCAAAGATGCTGCCGAGCTGAAAGTCAAGGAATCCAACCGGATCCGCATTATGGTTGACAACCTGAAGCTGATGGGAGCAGATGTGGAGGAAACTGATGACGGCATGATTATCCACGGCGGCCGGCCGCTGCACAAAGCGGTCATCAACAGTGCCGATGATCACCGTATTGCCATGAGCTTTGCCGTAGCTGCCCTGCGCTGCGACGGGGAACTCATTATCACACATAAAAACTGCGTAGGGATTTCATACCCGCGCTTCTATATCGATATCAAGCAGCTGGTGCACACCGGCCAGGATTTCGGGAAAATATACTAAGGAAACGCTGATTTACTCAGTGTTTCCACAGGAAATACGAAGGAGAGGGGTACGTTTCAGTTTGTCCCGGCAAAACCGTAACAAACTGAAACGTACCCCTCTCCCATTCTTGGCTGTTTCTTTATACCCGAAGCATTTCTACTTCCTCTTCCGTCAGTTTCCGGTACTCTCCCGGAGACAGGGACGGATCCAGTGTGAGGCTTCCCATGGAAAGCCTTTTCAGATACACCACCTCACCGCCTACGGCTTCGATCATCCGCTTTACCTGATGATACCGGCCTTCGGTCAGAGTGATCTCCACTTCTTTGGGTTCTTCTGACGTCAGAATGACCAGTTCCGCCGGCAGGGTTTCTTTTTCATCGCCTATGTCCAGTCCTTTGAGGAACTGTTCTGCAGCATCCGGCTGCAGTTCCCCTCTGACCTCTGCGTAATACTTCTTCGGAACGTGATGCTTCGGTGAAAGCAGCCGCGCGGACAGTTCTCCGTCATTCGTGATCAGCAGCAGACCTTCGGTATCTTTATCCAGTCTTCCCACTGGGAACAGGTCTTTTCGTTTTCGCTCAGTCAGCAGGTCAAGCACCGTCTTCTCCCGGGTATCTACTGTAGCTGTTACCACTCCGGCCGGCTTATTCAGCATATAGTATTCTTTGGCGGCAAACAGTATGCGTTCCCCGTCTACTTCCACGATATCGTCTTCCGGGGAAACCTGCAGGTCGCTTTTTTTCTGCACGGTACCGTTGACCTTGATCCTGCCTTTGCGGCACATTTCCCTGATCCGGCTGCGGGTTTCCACTCCCATTTCCGATAAAAACCTGTCCAGGCGCATGTAAACCTCCTGGCGGGGAAATACATTCCCCGCGTTCCTGCCTCGACACACAGAACCGGACGGCGAAGCAGTTTCCTCCGCATTTTTCTGTATAATCAGTCCAATTCTTTGTCGAGATATTTCCGCAGCCGGCCAAAAAGCAGAGCCAGCTGTTCTTCTTCACTCCGTCCGCTGCAGCCAAATGCCTGTTCAATCAGCCGGTCTGTCCGGGCGTGGACTTCTTTCAGATCTTCCGGCATGGTTTCAGGGTCGTACAGCCAGGCCAGGGACGCCTCCGGGTACCTGGCCCGAACGTCCAGAATCTCTTTTCCCGACTCCCGTATGGCGTTCTTCAGTTTTTCTTCCGGTTCTTTCCACGGGAAACAGTTATAAACCAGGGATGCCGAATAGCGGTAATCGCTCTTCAGGCGTCCCGCCACGGCCTGCACCCAGATCATATGAAGATGTGACGAAAGAACAGCCAGCAGTTCTTCGTCCGCAGCAGGAACCATCTGCAGTGCATCCGATGCAATACAGTCCTTTTCCGGAACGAGGATCATAGGCAGCACCTCTCTGCGTCCGGACGAAACTCTCGGAACAAGAAGCATCTGCTCTTCCCCGCGGAACATCCCCTCTCCGGGCTGACGGATTTCCCCAAAAGCATAAGGAGCCTCTGCCTGCAGCCGGGTGGCGGCACGCCGGCTCCGGTTCCGGTATTCTTTTACTTTTTCCACCCTGGAACGGATTTCCGGAATTTCACAGGCTTCTTCCGCTTCTGCCGCGGAAATCCACAGGCAGAAGCGTTCCCGGCCCCGGATCAGTTCTTCCGATCCGAGAAAACGGCGGATCCACTTTTCCGCCTCCGGAGAAGCAGCCAGCAGTGCTTCCCGCTCCTGCGGTGTCAGCAGAAGGTGTCCTTCATCGTTTGCCATGCTCCCGAAAGTCATTTCCGGCAGCTCGCCGACCGGTTCCTTTCTGGCTTTCAGCCATACATCCGGACCGGAAACCAGGTAGGCATTGATATGCGGTACCTTCCGGCCTCCCTCCTCGCCATAGAGAATAAGACTCTTGTTCCTGCCTCCCCGGGACCGGTCAGAGAAACCGACGATTACGCAATGTACATTGGCCTGCCCCTGCCCGGCGCTGTCCCAGCGGAAAGTCCTCCAGGCAAAGTCAATGCCCATCCCGAACTTTTCTTTCAGGTCTTTCCAGAGAATCCCCGCCTGTTCCCCCTGGCAGATGCTGTTGGTGGAAACAAAGGCAGCCCGGATACGGGTTCCTGTCATGAATTCAGCCGCCTTGCGGTACCATGCAGTCACATAATCCAGGTTGCCAAGGCCTTTCATCCCATGAAATACCAGTCTCATATCCATCTTCTGGGAGGCTGTCATCAGCCGGGCGCCGGCAAAAGGAGGATTTCCGACAATAAAATCCAGCCGGTCCCGATCTGCCAGACTTCCCCAGTCCTCTGTGAGGGCATTCCCGATGCGGATGGCAAATGGACAGGTCTTTTCCGGTTCTGACGGCTTCAGGCCGAACATCTCTTCCATTTTCCGGTCAATCCGGCGTTTTGTGAGCCAAAGGCATTCCCTGGCCATCTCAGCCTGAGCCGGTTCGATTTCTATCCCCAGGAACTGAGCCGGTGAAGTACGGCAGTACAGGGAAAGATCCAGCACTCTCTGTCCGGTTCCGTATAATTCTTCCACAACCGAAAGTTCAAGTTCCCGCAGCCTTTCATAAATCCTGACCAGGAAATTGCCGCAGCCGCAGGCCGGGTCCAGGAAGGTAAGACGTCCGAGCTTTTGCCAGAACGCGGAAACCATCCACCGGTTCCCCCGGCAGGTTTCCCGTTCTTTGAGCAGGTCATTCATAAACAACGGATCGATCAGGCGGTCGATCACCTCTTCTGAAGTGTAAAAAACACCGCCCTCCCGCCGATCCCGGGGATCCATGTTTTCCTGGAATGCAATACTGTAGTGTTCCGGGAGGATCTCCTCTTCATTCGTCTGCGGTCTCATCTCATTCATACCTGCCTCCCATTCAGCCGGAGTTATTGCTTCCCTGAAATCTTCTGGAAACTCTGATTCCATCAGTGATTTTTAGATATCGCCAGCAGCGCCTGGCCCAGTGCGATTCCTCCGTCATTCGGGGGCACCAGATGATGCGTAAGCACCTTGAATCCCTGCTTCTCCAGTCCGGAAACGACTTCCTCCAGGAAGAGGAGGTTCTGGAAAACCCCTCCGCTTACCGCCACCGTATTCAGCTTTGACTCTATGCGCAGCATCCGGCAGCATTCCGCCGCCTGCGCCGCCAGAAGGACGTGAAAAGCATAGGCGAGATATCCCGGATCCTCCCCCTGCAGGCGTTTCTCCAGGATGGTCCGGAACAGTTCATCCGTAGCCATCTGCAGGCCGCTGCAATCCATATATGATCCCAGAAAAATGCGGTTTTTTCCGTCTTCCCAGCTGTGCAGGGGAACGTCCCGGAAGTCATCCATGACCTTTTCCCGAAGTGCTTTTTCAGATCCTTCCGCCTGAACCGCCTTTTCTTTCCAGTCTTCCGCCGCGAACTGCAGCAGGCAGGCGGCTTCGCCCTCGTAGGAAGATTCACGGCAGAAACCAAGAATGGCACTGACTGCGTCAAAAAGACGTCCTGCACTTGTGGAGGTTACAGTATTGAGCCTTTTTTCTGCCATGCGGCAGATCACTTCCGCCTGTTCTTTGCTGCACAGTCCCAGCAGCCGCTCCCCGGCCAGTTCTGCTGTTTCCTCCGGATGCCCGACAGCCTCGTAAATCATGGAAACTGCAATCCGCCAGCCCTGTCTGGAGGAAGCATCCCCGCCGACCTGCCGGAAAGGAACAATATGAGCCCTTCGGCGGCAGTCGCTCAGGCTGCAGACCAGAATTTCCCCGCCCCAGATGGATCCGTCATCACCAAACCCTGTACCGTCAAAGGACAGGCCGATGACAGGTTTCAGATAATCATTCTCTGCCATGCAGGAGAGGATATGTGCCCGATGATGCTGCACGTAATACAAAGGAAGCACAGGTTTCCAGTACTCTCCCCCCTCCGGATCACTGAGAAACCAGGGATCGTCTTCCGGCACTTCCCCTTTATCGTGGCTCCATTTTTGAGCGAGAGCGGTCGAGTGGTATCCCGGATGCGGGTCGCAGGCCAGAGCCTGAGGTTGGCATTCCAGCATGGAGAGAAAGCTTTTTACAGTATCCTCGAAGGCTTTGCTGGCGCGCACATCTTCCAGGTCTCCCACATATGGCGAAAGATACAGCAGGTTTTCTTTCCCTACACAGAATGTGTTCTTCAGTTCTCCTCCCATAGCCAGTACCCTGCCCCGGGTTTCCCCGGAGATCATAAACGGGAGCGGGGCATACCCCCTGGAGCGCCTTACCATATAGGGACTGCCGCGGAACCAGGCCATGACCGAATCATCCGCCCGGATCCGGATGTCCCTGTTGTGGGTAAGGATCAGATCGCACAGAGGGCTGAGTTCTTCCAGCGCTTCGGCATCATCCCGGCAGATCGGAGCCCCGGAATCGTTGCCGCTGGTCATCACCAGAATATCCGGTGTCTGAATCCCGTCGTCATACCGGAAAAGGAGGTGATGCAGAGGGGTATACGGAAGCATGACTCCGAGAGTGCGGTATCCCGGAGCAGCCGGTTCGCAGACCCTCCCGCCTTCCCGTTTCGGAAGCAGCAGGATCGGCTTCTGGTGGCCGGTCAGAATATCCTTCTGCGCTTTATTTACAACG
>CACZQT010000108.1 GCA_902783295.1 uncultured Lachnospiraceae bacterium | reverse complement strand
TCAGCCTACCAGGAACATGGTAATCTGCGGGATATAAGTGATCAGCATCAGGGCGACCACATAGAATCCGATGAACGGCAGGGCTGCTTTTCCTATTGTCATAGGATTCTCCTTAATCATAGGCGCCGCCACAAACAGGTTCATGCCGAACGGAGGGGTAACCATGCCGACCGCCAGGTTGCAAGTCATGATAATGCCAAGATGTACCGGGTCAATCCCCAGGCTGATTGCAAACGGAAGCAGCATGGGAGAAAGAATCATGATGGCGGGGCCTACATCCAGCACCATGCCCAGCAGGAACAGGATGAGGTTCAGCACCAGCAGGAACACGAATTTGTTGCTGATGGCGCTCTGCAGGAAAGCTGCCAGGGACTGAGGTGCCTGCAGCAGAGTCAGCACGCGGGACAGTGCCTGCGCCAAGCCCAGCATCATGCCAAGGGGAGCATAGGACTGCACCGCTTCCCGCAGGAAAACCAGCAGGTCCTTTACCTTTACCGTTCTGTAAATAAACAGACAGACAATGATGGCATAGAATACAGATACACAGGCCGCTTCGGTAGGTGTTACGATACCGGAGTAAATACCGCCAAGGATGATCACCGGAGTCAGAAGTGCCCAGAAACCGTCCTTGATAACACCGAACACACCGCGTTTCTTCAGCTCTGCGTAGTTCTCTTCAATGCGTTTCCTGTCTTCTCCTTTGGTGCGGCAGTAAATGTTCGCGTACAGAATCAGGGCCAGGGCAATCAGGATGCCGGGGAAAATACCTCCCAGGAACATCTTGCCGACGGAAGTATCCGTTACCAGACCGTAAGAAATGTACGGAATCGACGGAGGGATAATAACGCCAAGGCCGCCGGCCGTGGCTACCAGGGCTGCGGCAAACACCTTGCTGTATCCCAGATTCGTGAGTACGGGGATGCACATGGCGCCGACGGCTGCGCAGGTGGCAGGACCTGAACCGGAAATCGCGCCGTAAAACAGGCAGGTAACGATAACCGCACTGGGCATACCGCCGCGGATCTTGCCGATAAACACAGCAAAGACATCGAACAGTCTCTTGGACAGGCCGCCGGTGGCCATAATGGCGCCGGAGAGCATGAACAGCGGAATCGCCAGAATCGTAGTAGAGTCCAGAGCCTTTATCAGGGAACGGACTACGTACACCAGATTTCCCGAAAACGTAGGATCAACCAGCGCCGGGAGGATGGTAGCGTAACCCATGCACATGGCCAGCGGGATCGCCAGGACAATGCAGACAAAAAATACACCGAATACTAATGCTGTCATTCTGCCTTCTCCTCCTCTTTGTTAAAGTCCCGGATCGCCAGAATCACGCTCTGGACGCCCCGGATGGCTCCAAGGATAAACCCCACAAAAGCGCCGGAATAGATAACAGCCATGGGGATCTGCATGGAGGGGCTGGTCTGCCAGTGGGCACCGATTTTGGTTCCCATCATAACCTTGTAGGACGGCTGAATCAGGATGATGCAGAAAATGGTAGCCATGATTTTGGATACTACATCCATCACTTTCATAGCCTTTCCGGGCAGCAAAGACATCACTACGTCCACCTTCAGCATACGGTTTGTCCGGATGCAGTAGGCGGTAGCCAGCAGTACGGAATACAGGAAGCAGTAGCGGCAGAATTCCTCCGGCCACGGAAGAGCATGCCCAAAAGCCCACCGCATGATAATCTGAAGCATCATGGCGCAGGACAGTGCCGCGAGGAGGAACATCATGATGGCCTCCTCAAAGTGCTTATCCAGCCAGCGAAGTATCTTCATACTATTCTCCTTTTCTCACATCAAAAGTCTACGATTTCCATACCGAATTCCCGGCGGAAGCTGGCGCAGATACCGTTGTGCGTCCAGCGGGTCAGCGGATGGTCAATGACGCAGAAGCCGTGGGTGACACGGGGAGCGCTGATGATTTCGCAGGGAACTCTGGCTGCCAGCAGGCGGGTGGCATATTCCAGGCCCTCGTCCCTCAGCGGATCATATTCAGCCACAATCACCATATGTGGCCCCAGCCCTTTCAGATCCTTGCAGTAAGCCGGAAATGCATAGTAGCTGTACGCATTTCCCTGAGGATTGTGGTAGATGGTATCCACCTCCTCATAGAAAGAAGCAGGGGAAAAGCCCAGATTCCCGAACATCAGCTTTGACCCGGTCGTTTCCGGTGTCATGCCGGGTACGTTCAGTACCGTCAGAGCCGGAGCCGGCTCTCCATGATCCCTCAGATACAGGGCGAGACCGGCTGAAAGGCTGCCGCCGGCGCTTGTACCGTGAACCCCGATCCGTTCAGGATCTCCGCCGATTTCCGCAGCATGCTCCCGCAGCCACATATAAGCCGCATGGCAGTCCATCAGC
>CACZQT010000107.1 GCA_902783295.1 uncultured Lachnospiraceae bacterium | reverse complement strand
GCTGCTCCCATCAGGCCGGAAGCGCCTCCGCCGAATACCATGCCGTGGCCGTGCCTGGCCATCGTGCGTCCCAGCTCTTCTCCGGCTTCTATATAAGCCCTGTCAATCGCATCACTGGATGCGCCGTAAATACAGTAATTCATCCGTTTTCCTTTCCTGCCAGGCTTTCCTGCATATAGGGTCTCGTCACAGAAGCCTCACAGTCCAGCATCTCCCGCGGCGTGCCTGCAAACAGCAGCTGCCCGCCGAGATTGCCCCCGCCGGGTCCAACCTCAATCACATAATCCGCTTCCTTCATGACGTCCAGGCTGTGTTCCACCAGGAAGAGGGAATTGCCCGCATCCACCATCTGGTTAAACAGAATCATGAGCTTCCGGATATCGTCCAGATGGAGTCCGCTGGTGGGCTCATCCAGAATGAAAATGCTTCCCCGCCGTCCCAGTTCGCTGGCGAGCTTCACCCGCTGCAGTTCTCCGCCGGACAGAGTAGTCATCGCCTGGTTCAGGTGCAGGTAGCCGAGCCCAACCCGCTGCATAGACTGTAATCTCGGAAGGAAATCTTCTTCCGCGAAAAACTCCGCCGCTTCATTCACCGTCATCCCCATGACATCCGCAATGGTTTTTCCCCGATAACGGTACTGCAGCGCCTCCCGGCTGTACCGGCTCCCGCCGCAAAGTTCGCAGACGGTTTCAATGGATTCCATAAACGCCATTTCCGATACAATGATTCCCTTGCCCTGGCAGGCCGGACAGGCCCCTTTGGAATTGAAGGAGAACCATTGATTGCTCACCTTGTTCGCCTTCGCGAACAGATTCCTTATGGCATCGGAAATGTCCAGATATGTAGCCGGCGTGGACCGGAGGTTGATGCCGATGTCTTTCTGCTGAATGGAAACGATTTCTTCCCGGCAGACATTCTGGAAATGCTCCATCAGAGAGCTTTTGCCGGAACCGGCCACGCCGGCCACCACGGTCAGCACCCCCAGAGGAAGATCTACATCCACCTGCTTCAGATTATGAAGTGACGCCCCGCGGATCGGGAAAAAGCCGGTCGGTTTCCGGACATTCTCTTTCAGCCCGCTTCTCGCCCGGAGCATCCGGCCGGTAATCGTATCCGACGCCACCAGGGAAGGATAATCCCCTTCAAACATGATCTCCCCGCCGAAGCGCCCTGCCATAGGTCCCATATCCACTACGTGATCCGCCATGGCAATGATTTCCCGGTGATGCTCCACGATCAGAATCGTGTTCCCGTGATCCCGGAGACGGAACAGGGATTTCTTCAGGCGGTCAATATCCTTGGGATGCAGTCCGACACTGGGTTCATCCAGGACATAGGCCATATCCGTCAGCGCGGAATGAATATATTTTGCTATTTTAATGCGCTGCGCCTCGCCGCCGGACAGAGTCGAGGTACCACGGCTCAGAGAAAGATAACCAAGCCCGATCTCCCGCAGCGCCCCCAGACGCTTTAAGAGCTCCCGGCGAATATCCGCCGCCAGCGGATCGGAGATTCCTTCGACAAAAGCAATGGCTTCCGGGATGTGCATGTCCACCACTTCCGCAATGTTCTTTCCGTTAATCCGGCAGCTGCGGACCCGTTCATTCACCCTTGTGCCCCGGCATTCCGGGCAAAGGAAGGTGGAAACCATGGTATCCAGCACCTTCTGCTGCCTTTTTCCTTCCTTGGTCGTAATGATGCTCCGGTACATCCTCGGGAACATTCCTTCGAACTTCGCGGATTTCGGCCAGTTGGAGGGCGGGTTTTTGAGCCGGATCTGGGGAGAATACAGGAACATATTCAGTTCCTCTTCCGAATAATCCCGGATTTTTTTGTTCAGATCAAACAGACCGCTGTACGCGTAGCGCTTCCATCTCCAGGCACCGGTGGTGAACGTCGGGAAATGAATCACGTCTTCATCGTTCAGGCATTTGTCGAAATCCACCAGTTTATGGATATCCAGCTCCGTCACTGTACCGATTCCATCACATCGCCCGCACTTTCCCGCCGGATGGTTAAAGGAAAAACTGTCCGAGTATCCGATAAAAGGCTGTCCCACACGGGAAAACAGAAGACGCAGCAGAGAATAAATATCCGTATACGTCCCTACCGTGGAGCGGGTATTGCCGGCCGGTTTTTTCTGGTCAATCACGATGGTTACCGGCAGGTTCTCGATGCGTTCCACCTCCGGTCTCCCGTATTTCGGCAGATACTGCTGAACAAAGCTGGGGAAAGTCTCGTTCAGTTCCCGCCGGGACTCCGCAGCGATGGTATCCAGGCAGAGGGAGGATTTCCCGGAGCCGGACACGCCGGTAAATACAGTAATCTTCTTTTTCGGAACGGACAGGCTGATCTTTTTCAGATTGTTTTCTGAAGCTCCGGTAATCCGGATATCATTTTCCTGTGGCATGGCAGGATTTTCCTTCTTTCTTTGATGCTGTGAAGGCAGGAACTGCCTCTTACGGGTCTCTGCTGTGCTGGCAGGGACGGTCTCTTACGGGTCTTCTTCTCCGGAAGAAGAAACTTCCGGAGCCTCCTGCAGCAGATCCTCTGCCTCCAGGAAGACCATTTCCCGGCCGGTATCCTTCAGCAGGTTCCGGATCATCGTCCGGATGTTTTCCTCTGCGAGGGCATAAATGTTTTTCTCTTCTGCCTTCTTCAGCTCCTCTGCCTTGACCATTTCCAGGTCGCGGGTGATCTCATCGCTTCCGATAGGGTTCAGAATATTGTTGGACTGCTCGATCTGCAGGCTTTCCATATCGATGTAATGGTCCAGTACATGCGGCTTCGGCAGAGTTACCTGGATAGTATTGTCCTGCCTGTTAAAGTGAATGCCGATATTCTCCACCCGGCAGCCTGCCTTGATCATTCCCTGGTAGGTCATCCGGATTCTGTGGGTCGTCCCGGGAATATTGATCGTTCCGAGCAGCTTCCTTGTGCTGCGGATTTCCCGCTCCCCTGTGTAGGCATATTCATAGGCGGCCAGTTCACCGATCGCCTCCAGCCGGCTTTCCAGCTCTTTGTCCGTAAGAACACTGCTCTCCGTGACAAAGCCTCCGATCACATCCCGGAAAAACCGGGTAACCTGTCCGCGGAAGAACCAGAAAAGCAGCAGCAGGATCCCGACGGCAGCCACTGCCGTCAGGATCCTGGTGAGTACATTTGCCAAAACCCTTTTGCCGATCTGTCGCGGCGAAAGGGAATCTTTCTTTTGTTTTTCAACCGCCATAGTACTTTGTCTCCTTCCTTCCGGAACGGGATTTCTTCAGATCCATGCGGTAATCAGAACAATCAGATAAAACAGGGCGATCATGGCAGCCGCTGCCAGCAGTACTGTCCTGATCCATTTCCAGTATTTTTTCACGGCCGGCAGCCCTCCTTTCAGGCTTCAGGGGTCCCGGTTTTACTCATGCCGCAGGGCATCGATGGGGTTCAGGTTTGAAGCCTTTACGGCAGGGAACAGTCCGAACACCACGCCGATCAGCATGGAAAAACCTACGGCAATGGCTGCCGCCGGCACACTGATCGCGGTGGGCGTCGAAGCGATCCGGGAAATTACCCGGGCCATAACGACACCGGCCAGCACCCCCAGAATACCGCCCAGGCTGGTGAGCACGGCAGCCTCTGTCAGGAACTGCCACAGAATGCGGCTCTTTCTGGCACCGATAGCCTTTTTCAGGCCGATCTCTCTGGTACGTTCTGTTACAGATACCAGCATGATGTTCATAACGCCGATACCGCCGACCAGAAGAGAGATACTCGCAATCCAGATCAGCTGCTGGTTGGTGGATGCGCTCAGGTTCTGCAGATTCCGGGCCTGTTCCAGCAGGTTTTCACTTTTATAGGAAATTCTCTGTGTACTGATAGTTGACAGCCTTCCGTTCAGTATTTCCGCCGTCTTATTTCCGGCGTTGGTCATGGCGTCCGTATTGACAGCCTTCAGGACCACCTGCTCCGGCTCATCAAACTGGTAGGGAATACACCAGGAGTTGATCGGGATAAAAATCATACCGCTGGACTCCTGAGTATATGTACTGTAATCCTGCATACTGTTAATGACAGGCTCAAAGCTACTGGCCTGGTCCACCACGCCGATTACCGTAAACGGTGCTCCGCCGAATTCAATACAGGTTCCTACAGGGTTGACATCATTGGGATACAGGCTCTTCATAGCAGTCTGGTCAATGATAACCACCTTCCGGAATTCTTTAAAATCCCGGTCCACAAAGTCCCGTCCCCACTGGATATAGTAGCCGTAAACATCAAAATAGTGGCTGTCCACCCCGAATACCTGTCCGTTGAAGGAGGTATTCATATAGAAAATGTTTTCGGCGTAGCCGCGGGTGGTATACAGAGCGGCTGTTTCCACTTCATCCAGCGCTTCAATCGCCTTTCTTGTCTCTTCATCCACCAGAGGCACACCCCGGGGGATCGGGTTCCAGGAGAAATCATAGGTTTCATCCCCCTGGAACAGCTGGATCCGCACCGCATTGTTGCCCGCGCCGATCAGGTTCTGCTTGATCTGCTCATTGGTTCCTTTGATGGTGGACACGATGGAGATAATTGCCGCGATGCCGATGATAATACCGAGCATGGTCAGCATCGACCGCATCTTATGCGCCCAGATTCCCTGAAAGGCCAGGGATATGTTTTCAATCATGAGCCGCTTCCTTCCGTTTCATCATTCATAGGACCACAGTTCGTCGCTGGTCGATTCTTTGGTCGGCAGCCCTTCCCGGATGTCCTTGCCGTAAGGGAAGGCAATCCAGGCTTCCAGAGACAGTCCTCTCTTAATTTCCGTATAGGAGCCCCAGATGGATTTGCCGGTCTTCACCGTCTGCTTTTTCAGCAGACCGTCCTTGCCGCGTACATATACATAGCTCTTTCCGTTTTCCGTGCGGATCATGGAATTCAGCAGATAGAAGGTATCCCCTTCCTTATCCGCCGATTCATACTGCAGCTGTACAAACTCTCCATTCTGCAGAGAAGCGCTTTCATCCACGAATACCTTAAAAGGATAATAGGATGCGTTGGTATTTCCGGCTCCTCCCCAGTAATCATTGCCATTGCGCGGGAAGGAGGAAATCTCCTGGATCACCCCTTCGTAGGTGCGGCCGGTATCATAGGACATTACCTGTACTTTCTGTCCGACCTTTACTGTTCCCAGTTCCAGTTCGCTGACGCTGCCGCTGATGTAGTAGCCGCCGCCGCCGGAAACCTCGATCAGAGCCTGGCGTTCCATCCTCGCTGTATCCGCATCACGGACCGCACGGATTACACCGTCAATCTCGCTGACCACCGAGCTGTTTTCCATCTCGCGTTTTTTCTTGTCATAATCCAGCTGTGCCTGGCGGATATCCAGATCCAGATCGCGGATGTTTTCTTCCAGGGCATTGCGCATATCGGCAATCTCCGCTGCTGTATATGTCACACTGCTCTCGTCGCCGTCGCCCCAGTCGTCTCCTCCGAAATCATCCATATCCGTGGATTCTTCCATATCGCTGGACTCCTCCGAAGGCTCCTGCGTAGATGCCGTCTCGGTAAACCGGTAGGCTTCATCGCCTACACCGACTTCAATCAGCTCATACACATACTGCACGCCGTGGGAAATCCGCCGGCTGCCGCTGTAGCCTTCTGCCACCAGGTTTTCACCGGAGGAATCTGCCGTCAGCCCCGTGCGGACACCGGTCACATCTGAATCGGCCTGGGCAGCATCCGTAATACTGATGCGGATAGTCCAGTAAGCGGCTGCTCTTTCATTTTCCTCACGGCCTTCAGAAGCCATCAGCCGTACATAGGCATTCTCCTGCCCCTGTGCCAGATAAGCCAGCAGAGCCTGGTTGAATTCCAGTCCGTAATACCACTCATAGGTATAAGGACTGTCCAGTGTACCTCTGCCGTAAAGCAGAGAAGGATAGTTCTGTACAGGGATCGCCGAATCGGTAAACCAGGCACTCAGCTGCCTTTCCGCCTGTTCGAGCTGGCTGTAATTGGTAACAAGTGCCTTCTCCTCGTCTGTCAGAGCGTCATAGGCGTTTCTGGCATCCTCCGCAAGAAGGCGGATCATTTCCTGTCTGTCTTCCGTGAGTTCCCCGATTGCGTCGATCCTGTCGATCACATCCTGAACCACGTCTTCGGTTGTTTCTTCCTCCGAGGTTTCCTCTTCCGAGGTCTCTTCTTCTGAGGTTTCCTCCTCCGAAGTTTCTTCCTCCGAGGTTTCTTCCTGAGGTTCTGCTGCAGGCTCTTCTCTCTGGAGACCCAGAGCTTTCTCCGCCTGTGTCAGCACATCCAGATTGGTAACCTTTGCCTGGTCTTCCGGCGACAGCTGTTCATAGGCCTGCCTGGCTGCCTCCGCAAGAAGCCTGGAGGAATCCATCTGTGCCTGAATATTATTGATCTGATCGATCACTGCCTGCGGCGTATTTGCTGTCTGGCCGGTAGTCCCTGTCTGGCCGGTGGTTCCGGAAGAACTGCCCGAACCGGACGGGGAACCTCCGCTGATATTGCCCCAGCCTGAATTTCCATCGTTCGCGGCACCGCTGCCGTTATCCGTACCGGACGGTCTGGAATTATTGTCTCCACTATTCGGATCTGTACTGCTCCCCGTATCCGCGGGGCTCTCATCCGCACTGCTTCCGGTATCGGCAGAGCTTTCATTCTCACTGCTTCCGGTATCGGCAGAACTTTCATTCTCACTGCTTCCGGTGTCAGCAGAACTCTCATTCTCACTGCTTCCGGTGTCAGCAGAGCTTTCGTCTTCATTGGAATCACCGGAGCCGTTCACATTCCCGTTTCCGTTGGATTCATCAGAACTGCTCTCGTTTCCCTCTCCGCCGGAATTATCAGAACTGCTCTCGTTTCCGTCTCCGTTGGAATTATCAGAACTGCTCTCGTTTCCGTCTCCATTGGCGTCATCAGAGCTGCTTGCGTCTCCGTTGGAATCATCAGAACTTCCTGCGTTTCCGTTGGCGTCATCAGAACTGCCTTCGTTTCCGTCCAGTGCTGCATTCTGTTCTGTTTCCTGTATGGAAACGGTTTCTTCTTCATGAACCTGCGCTTCACCTGATGCTTCTGCCGCCGTCTCCGCTGCCGCCTGTTCCGAAGCTCTCCTTGCTTCTTCCTCCGAAGCCTGTCTTGCTGCTTCTTCTTCCGAAGCCCGGATGGATGCTTCCTCTGAGGCACGCCTGGCTTCTTCTTCCTCTGATTCCCTGATAGAGGCTTCTTCCGAGGCCTGTCTCGCTTCCTCCTCTTCTTC
>CACZQT010000106.1 GCA_902783295.1 uncultured Lachnospiraceae bacterium | reverse complement strand
TCAGACGGAAAAAGAAAGAGGGCAGAGAATCAGCGGATGCTGTTCTCTGCCCATTGGAGAAATCAGTTCATTATTCGCTTATTCGGCAAAAATCTGTACTGCGTCATCCTCGGCAAAGTAGGACTCGCTGTACCAGCGGGTGCCGTCTTCCTTCACGGAGTAGTGACCAATCAGGCTCCAGCCCAGAGGACGATAATAAGGCTGGCAGTTGTGAGGATTGTACAGGGAGTAGGTATAGCCGGAAATCGGGGTGCCGTTCGCATCTTCCCAGATGAAGGTACGCAGGCGGGCGTTGTTGCTCTGCCAGTCGGCAAGAGTCCCGGTTCCTTCGGTACCGCCGTACAGATTCTCATTGGCCAGGCTGTAGATGATTTCTTCACGCAGGATGCCCTTGTTGAGGGATTCTACGCTTGCAGTGTAGTCCATGACGTTCGGCATAACCATGCCGCGGCCATCTGCGGAGCCCTTCGTATCCCAGTAGATGTCAGCACCGGCCGCTGCTGCTTCGGTGGAGCGGACCATAACCGGAGTTTCATCTTCAGGATAGGAAGTGTCAACCTGGAATCCGGGGATACCACGGTTATTGTAGTTGGCTTCACCGGCGAACAGGAACCAGGGCATCGGCTCCACGCCTTCGCGGATGTCACCAAAGTTCGTGGGCATCACAGCGGCAATCAGAGGGCTGCGGACAGCGGCGATTTCAGAGGTCGCCATAGCGCCGGCAGACTGGCCGGTTACATAGATACGGCTCATGTCAAAGCGGCCATCTTCTTTCAGAAGGTTGTAGGTGCCGTCGAATACCGCCACATTGAAGCCCTGAGGCAGCTGATATCCGCTGTGGGCAGTACGGGTGGAGTAAGCGATTGCGAAGCCTTCTTTGGCAGCGGTCTGCCACCACATGGTGTTGTCGAAGAACAGGGTCGCGGTCTGGGTAGCACCGTGCATAACAATGGCCACGGGGATATTCTCTGCCGGAGCTGTGTCGGGCACGAAGAGCAGCAGATCGGTATAGCCGCCGTTGTCCAGAGCCAGGCGCTGGTAGGTCACTTCTGCGGTGAAAGCTTCATTGTCCAGAGTCAGGCCTTCCACCGTGGTGGCAGCCGGCGCGTAATCGTTCTGTTTGCTTTCAACGACAGCTGCCGTATAATCCAGACGGTATGTCAAAGCATTGCCGTAGCTGAGGGTGTTGTCATAGCGCATATAGTCTGCCAGCTGATTGCGGATCGCGCGGGTGAAGGCGTAATCCTGAGCAGCTTCGGTAGTCACGCAGACAACCTTGGAGATTTGGCCGGCATACGCGGTGGGCCAGGTATCTTCGGTTTCTGCGAAGCACTTGCCTTCTACGGCGATACCTTCCAGTTCAGTAATATCCTCGCCTTCGCCTTCCGCCTTGTTGGCAGCCTGCCAGTAGGCCAGCGCGTCGGTATCCTGAGGATTGATGAACCAGGTAGGAACAGCCATGTCCTGCTTCTCCAGCAGGCCGGCGAAGATGCCGTCGTCCGGGTTCACGATATCCTTCAGCCGGGCAGTCATCTGCCACAGGATTTTCTGGTTGCCGTCGGCGTCACGGCGGTCATTGAAAACGTTGCCGCTGCGGGAGTTGATGTCGCCGTCCGTCATCTGCTGATAACCAAAGGAACGGCTGCCCAGCAGAGCCAGATCCGAAGAAATGGGGCTCGTTCCGTCTACATAAACCTGCCCGATAACAAACTGCGGGAATTCCGCTGCCCACTGCATCAGGGGAGCGGCGCCTGCGCCATAACCTACCAGATAGAATTCACCCAGAGTGGTGAACTTGCCGGTAGCTCCATGCAGGTCTTTCGCAGCTTTGAGGTAGGCATTTTCTTCCCGGGCCGTCCCCCATGTCTTGGTCTCCTGGTCAGGCAGCAGGAAGTACAGGCATTCACCGGTTTCATCGGCGATCTGCTTCCAGCCGGAATCCACGAGGAACTGGTCGGGATCTACTTCGTTATCTACTGCAATAAAATAAAAGAAAGGACGGATATTGGCGGTCTCGGGAATATATACGCGGACTTCACGGCCGGCAATGCTGGGGATTTCCGTTTTAAAATAACCGGCAATGCCCAGATTGTTGGGTTTCAGTTCATCGTACACGGATTCCTGATCAGCCAGGTTTGCAGGGGCTTCCGCTGCCATAGCGGCGCCTGCGCCAAGCATCAGGGCTGCGGAAAGAACAGCCGTCAGCCAGCGTTTCCAGTTGTGTTTCATGGTTTTACCTCCTCTTAATAATGTATAGAAACAGTGTCCTTCTCTGCAGGCTGCCATCATGCCGTACAACCGGCATCCTGCAGATAGCAAGAAAGGGTTTCGCTTTAGCGAAACTCTCGCGCGGTGTGCGGCCGGCTTCGCCGGTAAAATACCTTTACACGCACCTGCGCATCCCACGGAGTGTTTTTATCTCACAAGAAACCCGGAGGAGTTTCCTATGAGATAAAAATATTGTAATAGAATACAAGAGATATTTCTATAAACAAAAAATCGAATCCGCCCCCTGAACTGCCGGATAAAATGAACAAAAATGTGAAAAAACAAGAGTTCAACTATAATGAGTGAAAATGTTCATTCCCGGTTTCCCTGCTCTCTTTATACCTGCTCAATCGGATGGGCAAGCTAAACCCACCCATCCTGCGCGATGCGCTTATCTCGCGGCACAGCTGCTTCGATGTAAGCTGCCCGTCGAATATGCGTTCGTGTCCTAAAGGACTGGCTTCGCGTCGCAAGCACGGTGCACGCTCTCCGGGCTTATCTCGCAAAAAAGGAAGAGCAGCCCTGTAAAGGCTGCTCTTCCTTTTTCCGATGGCAGTTTATCTGCCCCTCTTATTTCAGGCCCGCTTCGTGAGCCACTTTCTCTAACTCCTCCAGAGAATTATCATACCAAAAATCCAGAAACTCTGCCGTAAGCTGTTTCTTGTATCCAGCGAGTTCCACTTCCTGATGATAATAAAACACTCTCCCGACGCGATAAGAAGTCAGATAACCTTTTTGGATCAGATGAAGCAGAAAAGTGGATACAGTCTGGCGTTTCCAGTTCCGCTCATAACGTTCCTGGACCGCTGCCATGATTTCCACCAGGGAAACATCCCGTCCGGCATCCCATACGCTCTTCATCACGATCTGTTCGCAGTCCGTCAGATTCGCTCGCTCAGTCATTACGTTACTCCTTCCCAGAGATGCCTGACTATAAGCCCTTCCCCCTGTCCGGACCGGCCGTCAAACTTCTCTTTTTCCCCCGCAATGCCTGTATGGAATTATATCATCTTTTAAGTGATCGCGCAACAACTTTCTTTGTCATAATATGACATATCAGTGACAATTTCTGTCACTGATATGCCGGGCGTCTTTTTAGTTTGATAGACAGATTCTGTCTCTGTGCAATCTGGAATCTGTTTAGTTTTCTTCTGCCTCTACAATATAATTGATAGTAACTTCGAAGGAAGCATCCTTTCCCTTCAGGTTCGCCAGTACGAAATCCTCAGGGAACTTCACATTTGTCGTGACAGTCTCACCGGCCTTATGTCCGGCCAGCTGCTCAAGCATCTGATCCGTAAAGGAAGCAATGCCTTTTACGAGCGTGGTGCCGGCTCCCTGTGTATTGAAGGTCGTACCTTCCGCTCCGCCGACATAGTCAACATTCACGATATCGCCATCCTCAACAGCACGGTCCGTAACGCGGACAATCTTGCCTGTCAGCGGCAGAACCTTTGCCGGAGCTTCCTCTTCCTGGGCTTCTGTCGTTTCTTCTGCAGCTTCTGTGGTCTCTTCCGCCGCTTCTTCGGTGGTTTCTTCTTCGACTGCCGTCGTTTCTTCCACTTCTTCAGCGGTTTCTTCTTCGACTGCCGTCGTTTCTTCCACTTCTTCAGCGGT
>CACZQT010000105.1 GCA_902783295.1 uncultured Lachnospiraceae bacterium | reverse complement strand
GGCTGTACGATCGCGGTCCGCTCGAAGGATACAATTAAGCTGGGGGACGAGAAGGATCTGGTTCTGTGCACCACAGAGCGTTCCAGAACCTGGGCCATACAGACGCCGCAATGTTTCCGGAAGGATATTCTGCTGGACGCACACCATAGATTCCGTGAGGAGCCCGGTATTACGGATGACTGCATGCTGCTGGAGAAGATGGGAGAGAAGGTCCGGCTGGTGGAGGGCAGGTATTCAAATATCAAAGTAACCACCCCGGAAGATCTGTCTCTGGCGGAAGCACTTCTGGAAAAAGAACGGCGGTAAAGAAATTCAGGGATTGCCCGTGATTCCGGAGCACCGGTTTTCTGAGGCGATGCCGGTGAAAATCATTACTGCCGATGAGGAAAAGGAGAACTTGAGATGGGACGAAAACTCAGGGAAGAGGCGCAGGAGGAAATCAGCCTGTATGATTTTCTGCGTCTGAACCTTGGGCTTACCAAAAAACAGATCCGGCAGGTAAAGTTCCATGACCCGGGAATTCTGGTCAACGGAAAACGGGAATTTGTGACAGCCCGTCTGCTGCCCGGAGATGTGGTTGAAGTGGATGTGGAAGGGAACGCACAGCCGAAGCCTCTGTTCCTGAACCCTTCTCCTCTGCAGATTCTGTATGAAGATGAGGACCTGATTGCCGTGAACAAGCCGGCAGGCGTCCCCAGCCACCCGGGCGGCATTCACCAGACGGATACACTGGTGAACATGCTGCTCTATTATTTTCACGGGAAAGGGGAGTCGCTGGTGGTACGTCCCGCTGGACGGCTGGACAAGGAGACTTCCGGAGTCATCCTGTTTTCCAAAAACCAGGCGGCAGCGGGCCGGCTGGTGAAGCAGCGGGAGCGGGGGCTTTTCGGAAAGGCATATCTGGCCGTGGCAGAGGGACGATTCCCTGAAAAGGAGGGAACGATTGATCTGCCGCTGAGGAGGGATCCCGGAAATGCCTGCCGGGTCATCGTTTCACCCGAGGGCAAAGAAGCCCATACGATCTACCGTGTACTCGAAGAGCATGAGAACGGCAGTCTACTCTCTGTGCGGATCGAAACCGGACGTATGCACCAGATCCGGGTGCATATGGCGGCTTCCGGCCACCCGCTGGTGGGGGACCCTCTGTACGGCCGGCCGTCCGGACGGATCTCCAGAACGGCGCTGCATGCGTGGAAACTGACCTGCCGCCAGCCTTTTACAGAGGAGCCCCTGACGTTCGAAGCTCCGCTGCCGGAGGATATGAAGGTACTTTGCGGAGACGCATTCTGACACAGTCTCTTTCTGATGCAGCTTCGTGATCTTCGTGAACTGCCGGCGAAGCCGGCTGTGGGAGTTTTTCTTGTCAACTTCAAAGAAATAAGGTATCATGCAAGTAGTCGAAAAACAGATGCCGGCGTATCCGGGTAAGATTTCCGGCTGCACGGACTCTCTCTTCAGAAAGGACTTTTTCTGTGGAAATCATATCAATGCTGCTCTCACTCCTTTGCGGAGTCTCGCTGTTCCTGTTCGGCATGTCCCTGATGGGAGACGGGCTGAAGAGCGTTGCCGGGGATAAGCTGGAGGCCTTTTTGTACAAGATGACAAATACTCCCATCAAAGGGGTGCTGCTGGGAACGATTGTGACGTCCATCATCCAGTCTTCTTCTGCTACCACGGTGATGGTCATCGGTTTTGTCAACTCCGGTATGATGAAGCTGTTTCAGGCCATCGGTATTATCATGGGAGCAAATATCGGCACCAGTATTACCGGCTGGATCCTCTGCCTTTCCTACCTGGAGGGTACCGGCGGGGTGAGCACCCTTCTGTCTTCCGCGACCATTGCCGCTGTGGTAGCCATCGCAGGTACGCTCATTAAAATGCTGTCCAAGCATACCATCCACAAAAACCTGGCCAATATCATGCTGGGTTTCGCTATCCTGATGGTGGGCATGCAGATGATGAGTTCTGCCGTATCCCCGCTGCGTAACAATGCTGCTTTCACCAGCGCCCTGACGATGTTTTCCAATCCGATTCTGGGTATCCTCCTGGGTATCGTGATGACGGCCATTCTGCAGAGCGCATCGGCTTCCATCGGTATCCTGCAGGCACTTTCCGTGACCGGGATCCTGTCGTTTGCCACGGCGTTTCCGGTGATCCTGGGTGTCGGCGTCGGCGCTGCCTGCCCGGTTATGGTATCCTCAATCGGTGCCAGCCGCAACGGTAAACGGAGCGCCCTGGTCTATCTGCTGGATGATATTTTCGGTATGGTGATCTGGGCGGTGGGCTTTTATTCACTGCATGCCGTTTTCCATTTTTCCTTTATGAACATAACGGTCAATCCTGTACTGATCGCGGCTGTCAACTCGGTGTTCCGGATTGTGACAGTCTGCATCCTTTTCCCGTTTATCTCGAAGATCGAAAAGCTGGTCTGCATGCTGATCAAGGACACGGCGGAAGATCTCGAGGACCAGAGAGACAACGCCGACTTCAACTATCTGGATGAGCGCTTCCTGAATTCCCCGGCCCTGGCTATCAGTCAGAGCAGGCGTGCTATTCTCGGCATGTTCCGGACTGTCCGCAAAAACGTGGGCCGGTCTCTCAACCTGATTCACGAGTACAATCAGCCTCGTTTTGAGAAGGTCCAGCGCAAGGAGGACCTGATCGATAAATACGAATCCAAGATCGGCGATTACCTGATCGTCCTGTCGAAAAAGGAAATGAGTTCCGAGCAGACCAGGCAGGTGAGTATGGATCTGCGCGTGATCGGCGATCTGGAGAGAATCGGCGACTATGCTTCCGCCATTGCGAGGACAGCGCAGAGGATCAATGAAGAGAAAATCCAGTTTTCGGGTGACGGTAAGAATGATCTGAATGTCATGATAGAGGCCGAGCGGGAGATCGTGAACAGCACCATCCAGTCCTATCAGGAAGAAAATCTGGAGATCGCGAAAGAAATGAAGCCTCTGGCAGCTGTTATTACCAGTCTGTGCGAGATCCTGAAAGCCAGGCATATAGGGCGCCTGAGCCGCGGAGAGTGCGATATGCAGCAAGGCGCGGTGTTTAATGAACTGCTGAACAGTTTTGAACGGATCGCTTCTCATTGTGTAGCCATCTCCGGGGCGGTACGCCGTGAATTCCAGGAAAACCCGGACTTTCACATGCACTCTGCGAAAGCCAGAGAGCTGACACCGGAAGAATATCAGACAGTATATGACCGCTTTATGACGAAATACGATGTGGTCAGCAGCGGAGAAAGACCACTCAGTGTGGAGGCGGAGACGGTAGAATAAGAAAGAACGGCCCGGTATACACCATTTCCGGGCCTTATTCTGTATATCGACAGAAGGGGACGAAAATGAAAAAATCCTCTCAGATGCTCCAGACAGTCAAAGACCAGAAAAACAGACTGTTCAACAGCAGCCTGTTTGTCAAGACCTGGCTGATTCTGCTGCTTTTGTTTTTTTCAGTGACCACGGTTTTTGTCCTTACGGTAAACCGGGTGGAGAATACGCACCGGAGGCAGATAGCCTGCCAGACGAATCTCGAACTGCTCTCCGGCGCTTCGGAAATTGCGGAACTGGGCCTGCAGAATACACGGGCAGACCTGGGGGCGGTCATCTGGAATACGGATGTGACGAATTACTTCATGGATCCGGAACGCCGGGATACACAGCGGCAGTACCGGATCATGCAGATGTTTTCCCGGATGCAGAGGGCCAACGACTGGATCCGGTCCATGTGGATCTCTTCCCTGCTGTCAGAGGAAGTGCTGACTATGGACGGTGAGCTGGTGGACGGTGCGGAGTTCCCGGACCATGAAGTGCTGGATCTGCTTTCCGGCAGCGCGAGGCCTTCGAATCCGGATGATCCTTCCCTGAATGCAGAACTGGTACTTTATGAAGGCAGGCTGTTCTGGGTGGAACCTTTTGTTACCAACAAGCCCGTCGGCTGTCTGTGCATAGAAGTGGATATGGATGTGCTCTTTGCCCGGATATCAGGCAAAACGGCGGACGACATCGGCCTTTTTGATGTACAGGGAAACCGGATTGCACCAGAAGACGCCGAATCCGGACTGCCGCAGCAGGCTGTCCTTTCGGACAGCGGACAGTTTGTGACGGAAACGGAGCAGGATCCGCGGAAAGCCGCCTATTACCTGGTGGAAAACGAACCGCTTCATCTGGTTTTCCTGAAGGCAATTGACAGATCTGCCTTTGAACTTCCTGTTTCTGCAACGCTCAGAGCTGCCCTGCCGATCGTCCTTCTTCTGGCGGCAGCAGTTCTGCTGGCTTCCTATTTCCTGGCAGCCGGGATTTACCGGCCTATTAACTATCTGGTGCGCCAGGTGCTGAGCCACGCCACAGACAGGGAAAGCAGCGGGACATTCAGGAATGAAGTGGATTATCTGGAACTTTCCTATTTCCGTGCTATGCGGCAGAATGAGGCGATGAAGGGCCGGCTGGAGCACTTTTCCCGGGATATTCAGGAACAGGTATTCCGCAAGCTTCTTCAGGGCAGAACAGAGGAAGAAGCCGGGGTGGCTTATCTGGATGAAACGGTTCTGCAGAGCTGGCAGAACGGAAGAAAAATGTGTGTGATCGCCTGCCGGAGAAAGGGATCCTGGAATGTTCCGGATTCCTATCTGGACTCCCAGCTGTTCCATGTGACTGTGGCCGGAGCTCTGGAAAGCACAGAGGCTCTGTCCTGCCAGACTGTTTCCATGGGTGTCTGCCTGGAGGCAGTCCTGCTCAGCGCCGGGGGGGAAGAATCGGTAAATTCCCTCCGGCAGAAAATACGTTCTCTGGAGCAGAAACTCCAGGAAGTGTTCCGCCCTTCCGACTGCGAGATCATTACCGGGGAGGGATCCTTCGTCACCGAAAGAGACAGACTGGCTGCCAGCTGGGAAGAAGCCCTTCACAAGGCGGATTATCAGGTTTATCTGGAAGGCGCCGGTAAGGTGCAGGAGTCGGAATCGGAGACAGGAGAAACCGTGGCAATAGCCTATTACCGTGAATGGTGGAACCGGATTCTGAAGCAGGTAATCTCCGGAAGCCGGGAAAAGGCGGAGGCTGCTGTAAGTGAATATATGGATGCCTTCTGGCAGGGGGCTCCTGCCGTGAATGATATCGTTGTATTTTTCCGTCAGTCCATGTCCGCACTGACCGAGCAGCTGCTGACGGAGTATAACATCAGGATATCGTCGGTACCGGTGCTGGAAGAGGAACAGATTGCCGTCATGTCGTCTGCAGAACAGAAAAAGTGGATCCGGTACCAGCTGGATTCTGTCCTGCAGCAGGCTATGACCTATATGCAGAGAAAGAGCAACCGCTATGTCGTGGATGCCATGAACTATATCCGGGATCATTACGATAACCGGGATCTGAGCGTGCAGGATGTGGCAGATCATCTGGGAATCACCAGCAATTATTTCAGTACGCTGTTCCATGAATCCACCGGCAGTTCCTTCATTGCCTATCTGAACCAGGTAAGGGTCGAGCAGGCAGGCTACCTGCTGAAGGAAACCCGTATTCCGATCGGGGATATCGGCTTCCGGTGCGGATTCAATACCGTACAGCATTTTAACCGGACGTTTAAAAAGATCGTGGGCATGCCGCCGTCTCAATACCGGAGTGAGAACAGCTGAGGAAACGCAGATCCGGCAGAGAAAGAGCAGGGCAGCGTACACTGAAAAAACGGGGTCGGCTGGGATCAGCCGCCGGCATCTCTGAAAGAAGGAAAAAGTGAAAACATTGCGGAATAAACCATTGCAGAATATTGTGAGAAAGGCAGTCATGCTTACGGCGCTGGCTGTTCTGCCGGCCGGGATGGCGGCGGCAGCGGATGACCGGACAGTAGTGCTTTCGGTTGGCAGCAGCGGGGGCGGCGGAGCATCCGGCCAGTTTCTGGAATGCGAAGACGGCAGCCGTATTGAATTTGTCCTTTTTGAGGATGGAATCCTGGGATCGGATCCGGAACTGATCCGGGGCTGCCAGAATGGGGCACTGAGCATGTATATGGGCGTAACCAGCGGGGCTGCGGAAGTGGTGCCGGAGGCTGCGCTTCTGGACATCCCCTACCTGGCAGACAGCCTGGAGGAATATCAGGCGATCTGCGACGGGACTATTGTAGACTGGCTTCAGCCGTATTTCCATGCTCAGAACCTGCATCTGCTGACACTGGGGGTAGTCTCTTTCCGCGGCGTGTTTTCCTCCGAACCACTGAAAACGCCGGAAGATCTGGCGGGGCTCCGGCTCCGGATTATGGAAAATCATTATCACGAGATATACTGGAATGACCTCGGGGCAAAGACCTTCACCATCAATTTTGATCAGCTGCCGTACGCTCTCCGCCAGAACAGGATTAATGGGGCTGAACTTCCTTTTGACAGCATCCGCATGCTGGATGAAAAGAACCTGTTCCCGTATTTTACGGCTACGGATCATCTGCCGGCTCTCCGTACCCAGATTCTGAACCTGGATACCTACAACAGTCTGACAGAGGCTCAGAAGAAGTGCCTGCTGGAACATTACCGCACTATTACGTCAACAGGACAGCTTTCGGCAGAATCAGAGGGAGAAAACACTACAGAAGTGCTGGTTCCGGATGAATCAATGAAGGCGTATCTGAAAAACGGACAGGCTGCGGTCATTGAGCAGCTGAAGCTGGAACTGGGAGAGGAGATTGTAGAAGAATTCCTGGAGCAGGTCGGACAGCAGAAAGGCTGAAGAAATACAAAAGCTGGGGAAACAAGAAAAAACGGAAAAACCGGGGCGAAGAAAACACTGCCCCGGTTTTTCTGATAAGAGAGGCCCGGGAACGTCAGAATCTGACAAGCCGCGGGCTTCTTTTTTTATCGTTTTTTTGTCTGACGATATTTGGGAAAAATAATTTTTTACATACAATGGGACAAGAAATTGCTTTACAAAAAAGCAATAAAGATGTATTGTTTACATGAAACTTGTACAAATCCGGCCGCCCGGTTATCAATTCTTGCGGTTTTTGCCGGCAGCCGGAGCAACAAATAACATTTTGAAAAGGAGTGTATCCCATGAAAAAAATCTTCTCAATCCTTCTTGGCGCTCTGATTATCGGCGCCAGCGTTACTGCCTCTGCTGCCGGCAAAGTCGGCGTGTCCATGCCTACCAAGGATCTGCAGCGTTGGAACCAGGATGGCGAGAACATGAAGAACATGCTGGAAGAAGCAGGCTATGAAGTAGATCTGCAGTTCGCTTCCAACGACGTACAGCAGCAGCTGAACCAGGTTACCAACATGATCAACACCGGCTGTGAGGTAGTTGTTATCTCCGCCATCGAAGGTTCCTCCCTGGGTTCCGCCCTGGATCTTGCAAAAGAAAAAGGCATCCCGGTTATCGCTTATGACCGTCTGCTGATGGAATCCGATGCTGTTTCCTACTATGCTACCTTCGATAACTACATGGTTGGTACCGTACAGGGCAACTACATCATTGAACAGCTGGATCTGGAAAATGCAGAAGGCCCGTTCAATCTGGAAATTACTGCCGGTGACCCCGGTGACAACAACGCTCTGTTCTTCTACAATGGCGCTATGGATCTGCTGAAGCCCTACATCGAAGCCGGCAAGCTGGTTGTGAAATCCGGCCAGGTTGAATTCTCCGATGTTGCGACTCCTACCTGGAAGACCGAAGTAGCTCAGACCCGTGCGGACTCCATCCTGGCTTCCTTCTATGCCGATGGCTCCAGCATCGATGCATGGCTGTGCTCCAACGACTCCACCGCTCTGGGCGTAACCAACGCTCTGGAAGCCAGCTACGATGGCGAATGGCCCATCATCACCGGTCAGGACTGCGATATCTCCAACGTGAAGAACATGATCGCCGGCAAGCAGAGCATGTCCGTATTCAAGGATACCCGTACTCTGGCGGCTCAGGTTGT
>CACZQT010000104.1 GCA_902783295.1 uncultured Lachnospiraceae bacterium | reverse complement strand
GGCGCAGCCGGCCTGTCCTTCGTAGGACTCGGCGTGCAGTCACCTATACTGATTTAATTTGAACCTGAAAACAATGTAATGCACCGGAAATGGCGGCTGCGGAAGCTTCCGCAGCCGTTTTCTCTGCCTTTTTCAAGAAAATTTACTGCGAAAGCACACCATGGAGAGGAAAACAATGGGTAAATTTAACCGTTTTGGAAATATGATGCCTCCGGATGAGGTCATGAGGCGCTCTTATCTCATGGCGGAAGAACCCTTTCAGATATATGGAAATCTTTATTTCGTGGGCAACACCTGGTGCTGCTCCCACCTGATCGATACCGGAGAAGGCCTGATTCTGCTGGATACCCCCTGCCTGCATGAACTGGCCTACCTGATCGACAACGTATACCGTCTCGGCTTCCGGCTGCGGGATATCAAATATATCGTGGTTTCTCACGCCCATGCGGATCACTATGGTTCGGTGCAGGCGCTCGTACACCTGACCGGCGCAAAAACCTTTATCGGCCGGGTGGACGGTGAGGACATGATTCATCATCCGGAAAAATTCGAAGTGGCCAACCGGCGCTGGTGCGGCCGCATTGACGAGTGCTTTGAACCGGATGTACTGCTGGAAGACGGGGATATTGTTGAACTCGGCAATACGAAAATGCGCTGCGTCCTGACGCCCGGACATACGATCGGTGTCATGAGCCATTTCTGGACGGCGTATGACGGTATGGAAAGCAAGAAGGTGGGGATTTACGGAGGCGCCGGTTTTGTGACACTGACCAGCAGCCGCCTGAAGGAAATGGGACTGGATGACCACATGAAGGTGGTGTTCCGCGAGTCCATCGACAAGGTCTATGATGAGGAAGTGGAGATCATGCTGGGCAACCATCCCTTCCATAATGACACGTACGAGAAACACGAGAAAATGGTCAAAGAAGGCGGAAACCCCTTTATTGATCCCACCGAATGGAAACGCTATCTGGATGAACTGAAAGAATGCTATGCCCGCTTCCTTTCGCTTTCTGAGGAGGAAGTGAAGGAAATGTATAAGGACAGTGCCTTTCTGACCTATCGGGATATCTGCACGCCGTTTCTGAAGGAACCGGTTTCGTATTCCTGACGGCTGTGAGCGACAGTGAAGGGGACCGTCCCCTGTCCACCGTGTTTTCCAGGATCTATAACAAATTGGTATAGGTCTATCTGGTATTGATGATTGAACCGTTTCGATTCCTTCGATAGGATAAAAGCAGACAGGGGAAAGGCGGATGTTTTTCCCGGGAAAGTGTTTTTCAGCATAGGAGAACTGCCATGAAAGAATATACACCGAGAGAGTTTCTGGTCCGGGAAGACCCGGATGCGCTGAAGACCATAAAACCTCTGCAGGTTTTTGACGATCTTTTCTATTGCGGCAACAAGCTGCTGGGGTTCTGGATCCTGAAAACCTCCGACGGCCTGGTACTCTTTGATTCCGGGGATCTGACAGACGGCTGGGATCAGTGGCTGCTTCCGGCGCTGCAGGAGTTCGGCCTGGAGAAAGAACCGGTCCGCATGCTTTTCCTGACCCACGGACATTTTGATCACTATCTGGGTGCCCGCGGCGTGTGGGAAAAGACAGGCTGCGATATCGCCCTGAGCGAAGCAGATACAGCTTTCATGATGTGGAGCGTGGATAACCGTGATAAAGCGCCGGTTTATCCGCCTGTCACGCGCCTGCTGAAGGACGGAGAAGATCTGGTGTTTGGAGATCATACCGTGCATGTGCTTTTTGCTCCCGGGCATACACCCGGCTGCCTGAATTATTCTTTCACCGTACATGACGGAGAGGAAGAACATCGTGTGATTATGGCAGGCGGTTATGGCATCTTCGGGCCGGGGCATTATCCGGGCGGACCTTATCCGTACGGCGTAAACTGGGCGGTTGAACAGGCTTTCACCTTTGCCGCTTCCATGGCTAAGACCTGGGAATATGTGAAAGAAACCGGCTGCGATGTATACCTGAACCCGCATCCCCATCTCTGCCGGGCACTGGAATACGCAGCGGAAAACGAAACACGCGAACCCGGAGCGCCGCACGGCCTGGTGATCGGGAAAGAAGGCGTGCGGAAGTGGCTGGCAGAACGGTTTGAGGCAAGCCTGAAACTCGCGCAGGAATACACGGATATTCAGAGAGAATATCAGGACGAATGAGGACAGAGGG
>CACZQT010000103.1 GCA_902783295.1 uncultured Lachnospiraceae bacterium | reverse complement strand
CCTGTTTGCCATTGGAGATCTGCATCTGTCCGGGGGAGACGACAAACCCATGGACGTGTTCGGTCCCCAGTGGGACAGGCATTTTTTACGTATTCAGGAGAACTGGCGGCAGGCTGTTCGGGAAGAGGATACGGTGCTGATCCCCGGTGATATCAGCTGGGCCATGCAGCTGCGGGATGCCCGGGCTGATCTGGAGGAGATCGCCCGCCTGCCCGGAAGAAAGATCCTATGCAAGGGCAACCACGATTACTGGTGGAATTCCATCAGCCAGGTGAGGGCTGCCCTGCCGGAAGGCATGACGGCACTACAGCACAGCGCGGCTGAGCTGGGAGACGCCGTGGTATGCGGAACCAGGGGATGGATCATTCCGACAAAGGATGTGCCGCTCAGCGAGCAGGATGAAAAGATCTGCCGGCGGGAAGCGGAACGGCTTCGGCTCGCCCTGGAGGACGCAGCCGGACGGGCTGACGGAAGGCCGCTGATCGTGATGACGCATTATCCGCCGCTGCTGGCGGGTGAAACCGACACCGTATTTACTGAACTGATGGAGGCTTTCGGGGTACATACCGCCGTATACGGGCATCTGCACGGAAACGGCATCCAGTGCGGATTCACGGGAGTACATCACGGGGTCCGGTACCACCTGGTTTCATGTGACAGCATTGGATTCAGTCCGAAAGCGATATTTCCCTCAAATTAAATATTAATTTTTTGAAACATTTTCAATCAACAGGCAAGTGCCCGGCAGGGACTTGCCTGTTTTTATATACAAAATATAGCGTACGAAGAAACAGAGCGACCACAAACGAACCTATAAATATTACAAAAATATTACAAATATATTTAAATAAAGTTAACACACTACAGAATGCGGCCTGAAATCCTTATAAACCAGGGCTTGCAGAGATCGAATTCTTGTGTTAAATTTGTGGGGAAAAAGGGAATCTCATCCCAAAATTGAGCATAAAAGTGGTAGAGAAGGGGGAAGGTGTAGTGGACGGCTCCAAAAACGAAACCACGGCTAACAGCACCGTAACCCCCGAAAAGACCGCAGAACAAAGGGCCAGGAGATTCATAGGATCGTTTAACCACAGCCTGGACAACAAGGGAAGACTGGTGATCCCCCAGGGATTCCGGGACAAGCTTGGTGAGACTTTCTGCGTGGCTCCTTCCTTTGATTTCCGTTCCATCGCGATTTATCCGACAGAGAAATGGGAAGAGCGAAACGAAACCTATGAGCGGCTGGGCAAGTTAAATCCGGCGCTGAACCGGTATCTTGAACAGTTTTACGCACTGAGTTTTGATGAACAGACGTGCGACGCGCAGGGAAGAGTGCTCCTGCCGGCCAACATCCGGCAGAAGATCCTGCACGATGAGCGCGATATGGAGATTACCGGCGCGAACGATCATGTGCGCGTGGCGGCAGTATCCGACAGCGGCGATATCTGGAACCGGTTTAAAGAAGAACTGCCCCAGCTGCTTGAAATGATCGCGGGGCTTGAGGCATCCAAAGAATGAGAGGAGGTGAGCGCGGATGACAGAAATGACTGCCAGGGTCAGGAACAGGCTGCAGGACGGCGTGATCAACTGGCAGGAAAGAAGGTTTCAGAAAACTGATTTCCGTCAGCAGCAGGCGGACATTCATCGTTCCAGAATGACATGCTCCGCCTCACTTCCATCGTTTCATCAGACACAGGACTGGACGGGAGGCCTTACACCAAGCGGGCGCATTCCGGTGATTGAGGAAGCAAAACCCCGGAAACGCCTGATCTCATCTGAAGGAATCCGCTGGGACGCGGCGGTGGCGGCACTTGTTATCATCGGCGTGCTGCTGGTGGTCCTGCTCACAGTCGACCTGGCCTGCATCGGAACCAGCTCGCGGGCAGTCACCAAGCTGAACTCCTCCATACATGACCTGGAAGCGAAGAACGAACGGATCCAGGCGGAAATTGATATGACAACCGGCAGCGCCAGCGTCTGCACGGAAGCGATCAAACTGAACCTGATCTCCTCCAACGGCGCAAGGACCATCCGGCTCACGGCCCCGGTCAACGCGCAGTTGACAATATCGACGGCGGAACATGCCGCCGAGAATGCAGACCTGGAGGGAAGAATGACTTCCAACGCGGGAGACTGAGGCACTCGGTCTCCCATTTCGCATTTCCGCCCGGGTGGAAAAGATGCCGGATTTATGGTAAAATACATAAAAGCTGTACCAGCTGAAACGGAAAGGTGGACGGGCATGAAACTTTGGGAATTGCTGACGGAGCTCCCCTATGTGGAGGAGACCCGCGGAGATATGAACACGGAAATCCGGGAACTGACATCCTCCAGCCGGGATCACGCTGACGCAGGGCTTTTCTTCTGCAT
>CACZQT010000102.1 GCA_902783295.1 uncultured Lachnospiraceae bacterium | reverse complement strand
TATTACGGCATCTGCTCCGATCTGCGGGCGATTGTCCGCATGGCGCATGAAGCGGGGATGTACTGTCTGGCGGATGAGGCTCATGGTACGCATTTTTATTTCGGAAGCGGGCTTCCGGTGTCCGCTATGGAAGCCGGCGCAGATATGGCTTCCGTTTCGATGCACAAGAGCGGCGGTTCCCTGACCCAGTCTTCCCTGCTGCTGGCCGGGAAAAACATGCACGCCGGTTATGTGCGTCAGATCATCAACCTGACCCAGACGACTTCCGGCAGCTATCTTCTTATGTCCTCTCTGGATATCAGCCGCCGCAACCTGGCCCTTCGCGGGCGGGAGGTTTTCCGGAAGGTGGCGGATATGGCGCAGTATGCCAGGGAAGAAGTCAATGCCATCGGAGGTTACTATGCTTTCGGCTCGGAACTTCGGAACGGTGATTCCGTTTTTGACTTTGATACCACCAAACTCAGCATTCACACGCGTGACATCGGCCTGGCCGGCATCGAAGTGTACGATTATCTGAGAGATGAATACGATATCCAGATCGAATTCGGTGATATCGGAAATATCCTGGCCTATCTGTCCATGGGCGACCGGATGCAGGAAGTGGAGAGGCTGGTGAGCGCTCTTGCGGAAATCAGACGGCGCTACCACAAATCTTCCGCAGGCCTGCTGAGCCAGGAATATATTCCTCCGATCGTGGTTTCCAGCCCTCAGGATGCTTTTTATGCGGAAAAGGAAAGCGTCCCGCTGGATCAGAGCTGCGGCCGCGTCTGCTGCGAATTTGTCATGTGTTATCCGCCGGGAATTCCGGTGCTGGCTCCCGGGGAGAAAATCACAGATGAGATTCTGGACTATATCCGTTTTGCCAAGGAGAAGGGATGCAGCATGACCGGTCCGGAGGACCCCGCTATCAATAATCTGAATGTTCTGAAATGAGCAGGTGTCTGAGCCGGAATATAGAGGCTGTTTTCCGGAGCGGATGCAGTGATGTAATCGGAGGATAAATCCATGGAAATGTGGTTCAGTGAATATCATACGCCGGATGTCAAGCACAGCATCCGCGTCAATCGCCAGCTCTATTCCTATCAGAGTGAATATCAGCGGATCGACATTTTTGAAACCCCGGAATTCGGCCGTGTCCTGACGCTGGACGGCAACGTCCTCCTGACGGAGCGGGATGAGTTTATATATGATGAAATGATCACCCATGTTCCGATGGCGGTCCACACGGGAATCCGAAACGTTCTGGTCATCGGAGCCGGGGACGGCGGAGTGGTGCGGGAACTGACCCGTTACGACCGGATTGAGCGGATTGATCTGGTGGAAATGGACCCGGCGGTCGTGGACGCCTGCCGCAAATACCTGCCGGAAAATGCCTGCCGGATGGATGACCGCAGAGTACACATCTCCTTCGGCAACGCCCTGAAATTCATCCGCCGGCGGGAACGGGAATATGAACTCATCATTGTGGACTCGGTGGATCCCTTCGGCCCTTCCGAGGGGCTTTTTACCAAGGAATTTTACGGCACCTGCTACAATGCCCTTACTGACGACGGCATTATGGTGAACCAGCAGGGCAGCCCTTTCTACCGGCATGACGCGGAGGCCATGCAGCGCTGCCACAAGCGGATTGCGGACATCTTTCCGGTCTGCCGTGTATATCAGGCGCACATTCCTACTTATGCGGCCGGATACTGGACTTTCGGCTTTGCCAGTAAAAAATACCATCCCGTGGATGATCTGGACGCTGCAGCCTGGAAGAAGCTGAATATGCGTACCCGGTATTACACAACGAAGCTGCACACCGGCGCTTTCTGTCTCCCGGCTTTTCTGGAGGAACTGCTGAGGGAAGTGGAGGAGCAGAAGGATTCGGAGGAGAAAGGCCGTAAAGCATGAGCAGTGCGGAAGGTGCCTTACGGCTGTGGTTTCATGTCACCGTACAGGGCATGCAGAACTTATGGACGAGCCTTGAATATGAAAGGCCCCGGGAGATACAGATATGATCAGACCTAACATAGAAACCTTTATCGGCTGTGATGCGGAATATGAAGAGGCTTCTGCCGTCCTGTTCGGCGCTCCTTACGATTCCACCACCAGCTTCCGCCCCGGAGCCCGCTTCGGCCCGGCGGCCATCCGCCACGAGAGTTTCGGGATTGAAACCTACAGCCCTTATCAGGACAGGGATCTGGAGGACATCCGGGTTTTCGATTCCGGAGATCTGGAGCTGCCTTTCGGTTCCCCGGAACGTCCGCTGGCCATGATCGAAGAGCGGGCAGAGGAAATTCTCTCGGATGAAAAAATGCCTGTTCTTCTGGGCGGAGAGCACCTGGTGACCCTGGGGGCTGTCCGGGCGGCCCTGCGCCATTTCCCGGATCTTCACATCATTCACTTCGACGCTCATGCGGACCTGCGTGAGGAGTATCTGGGCGTAAAGTTCAGCCATGCCTGCGTGCTGCGGCGCTGCCATGACCTGGTCGGGGACGGACGGATCCATCAGTTCTGCATCCGGAGCGGTGAGCG
>CACZQT010000101.1 GCA_902783295.1 uncultured Lachnospiraceae bacterium | reverse complement strand
GTACAGGAAACGGCCGCTGAATGCGGTTTTGAAATAGTTGCCGGCGAAGACGCCCTTGCACGTGAAATCACCGGAATCTACTGCTGCGATCTATTAAGTTTTGCCATGGGCCGCGCACCGGAAGGCTGCGCCTGGATCACTGTCATGGGGAATATGAATTCCGTTGCGGTTGCTTCCCTCGCAGATGTTGCCTGTATTGTACTCTGTGATCGTGTAAAGCCGGATGCCGAAATGATGAAAAAAGCCCGCCAGCAGGATATCGCAGTGCTGCTGTCCGGACGGCCTGCCTTCGAGACGGGAAAAATGATTTTCGACACTCTGTAAGGAGGCCCCTATGACCTACGATCTTCACATTCATTCATGCCTCTCTCCCTGCGGGGATAATGACATGACCGTGAACAACATCGTAAATATGGCCGTGCTTAAAGAACTTGATGTAATCGCTCTTACGGATCACAACAGTTCCAGAAACTGCCCGGCTTTTATGAAGGCAGCCAAAGAAGCAGGAATCCGCGCCATTCCCGGAATGGAGATCAATACTACAGAGGAAATTCACGCAGTCTGTCTGTTTCCCACCCTGGAACAGGCCATGGATTTTGATTCTTATGTCTTTTCTACCATGCCGCCGGTACGAAACAAACCGGAGATTTTCGGGGAGCAGATCATCGTTGACGAAAATGACGAGCCCATCGGAAATATCGACATACTTCTCATTACAGCCAGCGGAGTTTCCTATTCCGAGCTTCCGGAGCTGATGAAAAAATATGGCGGAATCTTTTTTCCCGCGCACATAGACCGGAGTGCTAACAGTCTGCTTGCCATCATGGGCACGATTCCGGAAGATGTTGATTTTCCTTTCTTTGAGCTGTACCACCTGGGACTTCGCGATGAACTGTTCGCAAAACATCCCGTCCTGACGGAAAAGCCCTGGCTTCACAATTCTGATGCTCATTATCTGTGGGACATAGCAGAACCTGACAGGCAGCTGGATCCCCGGATTGAAAATTTCCTGAGAAAAAAAGAAATAATATGAACAGCAGCCAGCGGAACAATCCGCTGGCTTTGTTTTGCCGGAGATTCATAACTCGCCTCCGTCCAAGATAAATTGTTTGCAAACATATCGTCCGATGGGTATAATAAAACATCAGTAAAAGCAACACGGGCAGATATACGTTTAAATGACTCGCTCATATAAGGAACATCAGACTATGAAACAAACTTCATCCACATCTATGATCCGGGATCTCACCCAGGGACCGGTTGTCCCCTTATTATTCCGGTTCGCTCTCCCGCTGTTTGTATCCAATGCTCTCCAGGCTGTCTATAATCTCGTGGATATGATTATTGTGGGCAACTACATTGGCAAGGCGGGGATGTCAGCCGTTTCCATCGGCGGAGATATTCTTCATCTCCTTACTTTTGTTGCGATGGGGTTTTCCTCGGCCGGGCAGGTCATCATTGCACGGTCCGTAGGGGCCGGGGACAGGGAAGGCATCCGGCGTACCATCGGTACGATGTTTACGTTTTTGCTTTCCGTATCGTTAGGGATTTCCGGCATTTGTTTTATCCTTCGCACGCCGATTCTTCACTGGCTGAATACACCGTCTGCCTCCTGGGATTTCGCCATGGATTACCTGGTGACCTGTGTCTGCGGGCTGCTTTTTATTTACGGCTACAATATCGTCAGCGCTATTCTTCGCGGTATGGGGGACAGCAGAAGACCTTTCTTTTTTATTGCGATCGCTGCCATCCTGAATACTGTACTGGATATTCTTTTTGTCAAGTACCTTGGACTGAAGGTCTTCGGTGCAGCCCTGGCAACGGTAATCGGACAAGGCGTCAGCTTTATCACGGCCCTGATTTATCTGTACCATCGTCGGGAAAGCTTCGGATTCGATTTCCGGCCTGCCAGTTTCTGTGTGGATCCTTCCGCTTTCAAAAAGCTTGTGGCACTTGGGATCCCCATGGCGATCCAGTCCGCAGCCATCAGCTTTTCCAAGATTGTGCTGATGTCCTGGATTAATCTTTTTGATGTCACCTTCTCCGCACTGGCTGGTATCTTCAACAAGGTAAATACGATGAGCGGTGTGATTTCCCAGGCATTCACCACTGCCGGAAGCACCATGGTCGGCCAGAATCTCGGCGCCAGAAAATACAGCCGTGTACAAAAGATCCTGCTTACCATTCTTACGGTAAGTATTGGACTTGCCACGGCTGCAACTTTGCTTATGGTCTTAAATGCAAGGAGTGTTTACGGGATTTTTACAACGGATACAGACGTCCTTGGCGCTGCTTCCGTCCTTACCCTGCCTATCATTCTGAACTTTTACGGAGCAGCCACCCGCAGCGTCAGTTTTTCCCTGATCAACGGTTCCGGAAGGCCCCGCCTGAATCTGGCCATCGCCATCATTGACGGTGTCATCAGCCGGATTGGTCTTGCAGCGCTGTTTGGCTTTGCTCTCCATATGAATTGCTTCGGATTCTGGATGGGCGATTCCCTGGCCGGTTTCATGCCCCTTCTGATCGGAGGGATATTCTATCTTTCCGCACGGTGGAAGCAGTAACGGATTTAAAACCCGCTGCTCTTATAAACACCACGGTAGCTGTATTTCTGAATCCAGTTGGCTGCATTCGCATACGCAGTTACAAGTTTGACCTTCTTACCGCTGATTTTCAACGTCAGATTTTCATTCACCCGGCCACCGTACATTTCCTTCTTATACAGATTAACATTGATGATACCGTTTCCCCGCCGGAAAATGGTTCCGATGGAGTATCCTTCATTTTTGGCTTTTTTCAGTATTGCGGAGGCTCCGGTATATTTCTTCAGTGTTTTTTGGCTGATCTGGGTCCCCTTATATTCTTTGAATTTTGTACCGGTCCATTTCAGATAATATCTTTTGTATGTATGCCCCTCTCCGTGCCCATCGTTTTCTATGCTGTCAAAAGCACTCATATGAACGGCAAACTGCTTCCCACTGATTTGCATTAACCCTTCTCCGGCTTTCGCCACGGTTTTTACTCTTCCGGATTTTACATAATAACAGTGAGAAGTACTGCCGCTTCCGCCGGCGCCGGATTCCATCACAAAAAGCTTCTGCTTTTTGCTGACCTTACAGATACCGGCAGGATTATGATAATCAGCATAGTACCAGAAGCCGCCCGCCGGAAGAATTTTCACTTCCTTGTCGCTGGCAAACCAGAGGGAATTCTCTGTTTCTCCATAACCCATTACCGCAAAAACTTCTTTGCTTCCGTTTCCGTCAAAATCTGCATACCATGATCTTAACACACTGCTGCCGACGGTCTTCTGAATCTTATTCAGAAGGCTGCTTTTTGTAGAAGCCTGTGCCGGCAGTGACAGGCTGAAAACGGCCAGTCCAAGAACCGCTGCAGCCAGAAAACCAGGAAGCTTTGAATTTCTCTTGTTTTTGATGCTGCTTTCATTTTTCATCTGATGCATGATGATACCTCCTTTTATTATCCTTTAAGCAATTGAGTTCTCTTTTCAATGCACGCCGGAAATGATCTTCTGAACATCAAGCCTGTGTGATCCGGCGAGTTCTTCTGTATATTCTGAAAGAAGATAAACGGTAGTGTTTTCCTCCGTCTGATGGGTGATGACAGGAAGCAACTGGCAATCCACTATACTGCATTCATCCGGTGTTTTTTGTACTGTAAATTCTGCGAGACCTCCCAGAACCTGTTCCGGCTGGTCCTGCCTGGAAACAAGATTTCCGAGTGACCAGAATACAGGCATTTCTCTGCCGGATTCATCTGTCAATATTTCCAGAGGCTGCAGTACATGGGGGTGGGAACCTATAACAGCATCTACCCCGCATTCCAGAAACACCCTGGCCCATCGCCGCTGGGTTTCATCCGGTTCTGATGCATATTCAGTACCCCAGTGCACAATTACAACAGATACATCAGCGGCTCCTTCCTGCTTTCCTGAAGAAATCTCTTTCCGGACGGTTTTTTCATCAGTAAGGAGATGGACTGCACCAGGCCAGAGATCTTCCGGATTTCCCGTGTTTGTTCCATAGGTATAATTAAACAAAGCGATCCTGATTCCGTTTTTCACGAAAAGATGATAAAGCGGTTCATCTGCCTCTGTATTACTGTATGGGAGAATTCCCAGGCAGGGAATCCCTTTCTCCTCGTAAAAAGCAGCTGTCGTGTTGATTCCTTCCGCTCCGGCATCCATGGCGTGATTTGTGGCACAGGCAGCTGCATTAAAACCTGCCTTAACAGCTGCCTCACCGACAAGAACCGGGGTGCGGAACAATGGATATCCGCTGTATCCGGTCTGCGGAGGTACGAAAAGGCTTTCCTGTCCCAGAACAGCGAGGTCAGCCGTTTCTAATTCAGGCGAGATATGTTCAAACAGAAAGTCAAAGTTTCCTTTCGTACGTCCTTCTTCCAGAATCCGCTGATGAATCAGACAGTCGCCGCTTACCAGGCACTTTACTTCCGGATAACCATCTGCAAAGTATTTCAGCCCCCAGCCAAACCAGTCCCAGCGTGTCACATGGCCGTCCTGATCTGTAAAGAAAAGCCGCAGTGCTTCGTCAAAATTCCAGAATGCTATATTCTGCATGATTCTGGAAGCCATCCAGTGTTCGTGCATGCTGCCGTCTTCTACCGGCTTGTATATATAAATATGCTGTGTCCACTGACTGTTTCCGATCACAGGCTGGCCGCTGTCCCACAGAGAAGGAGAACCGACATACCAGCATAAAAGCATGAGCTCCGGAGTGCCGTCATAGTCTATATCAGAAAACAGGACATCCTGTACTTTCAGATGGGAAGGTGATTTCCAGGTTTCAGATAAAGTCTGCTGATCCGTGCCGGAAAACACGCTGACTTTTTGGTTCTTTAAGGAGATTCTGAAAAATCGTTCTCCGGAATTATCTTCCACAGTCTTCTCTTTTGTCCACACGGACCAGGGAGAGCATGCCTCCAGGAAGATTCCACTTCGCCATAGCAAGAAGGCTGCCGCAAGGGCGGCAGCCGTGACGGACAGTATAATCACCGTCCTGAGCAGTTTTTGTTTCATTATAGATCACCCGTTCCGAAGGATTCTTTACTTCAGCAGCGGTTTTCAGCTATTCCGTACAACTTACCAGTTCGAAGGATTCACACGGTAGCTCATAGTCCAGTCGGGCTTTTCTACGGGATTCGGCTCCTCTGCTTCAGGACCGTACCGGAAGCCGTTCATGGTCTTCCACTCACTGTCCGTAAGTCTGTCAACGCCTTCCCGAACAAACTCATAAAAACTGTAAACCGTACCGGATGCCAGTCTAAGTGATCCGTCGACCGGAACAATCACTACGATCTCCTGGGCCAGCCCGGTGCCGAGTTCAAGTACCCAGTTATCTCCGGAAGCAATATCCGTGACAAGGGAAGCATCCAGCTGCGTGGAATAGTCGAGACCGGAGCTGTACATCTCCAGTCTGTACGCTTCCCAGTAACCCTCGATGATTTCACCGTAATTCCGGATCAGTTCATACTCTTCGTCTGTCAGTCCCTGATTCGTCAGTTCCTTCTCGGAGATTTCAAGAAGCATGACTGCCAGATTATACAGGTCTTCCAGCATGGAAAAGTTCTCATCATTCAGCATGCCAAACCGTTCCAGTCCGTCTCTGGTGTCCATCGCCAGGGAGGCAAAACGGGCATACACTTCCGGTTCCGGCTCGACATACCCCCGGTCGTCTACATCCTTCGGGGATTCACCGTCACCTTCAGCTACATATACCTGTTTTGCATAAAGAACTGTGTCGTGCTTCAGTTCCGTATAGCTGCCCTCATAAGTTTCCAGTGTTTTTTTCAGCCATTCTTTATTTGTGGCAAAAGCAGGATAACCTTCAGGCCGGGGCTGCAGAAGGGGAGTGAGTGTATGAAGCCATCCGGCGTAGAGACTGGCCTGCCATACGGTTTCACCCGCATTCTGAACTTCCTCACGAAGTACAGGAAGATTGTCCCGGTAAATCGGTTTCTGGGCATCTCCTTTTTCTTCCATGAGTTCTTCTGCGATGGGAGATCCAAGAACATTCGGTACATCAAGAGCATCCGGAATCACACGGGAGAGGTTTTCATCCGGATTCCATTCCGTAAGACGTTCATATATTTCGCCATCGACGTTGTAGCGCTGTCCCATAAAACGGAAGCCTTTCCCGGATTCATCCTGCTCTGTGCCTTTGTGAGAAGCCAGGGAATTGATCTTCGGCGGAGCCAGCTTATCAACGGCTTCTCTGAAAGAAGCAAAGGAAGAGGCATCACCCGGAAGCGCAGAGATATTCACGCCGGAAGTCCAGACTTCATCCGCCGCATTCATATAGTCATAATAGAGCAGGTCATCACTGCTGCCGGCAAAGAAAGAGCTGACTGCGTAAACAGGCTCCCAGTCACTTCCCGCGATATCATCCATAGCTGAAGAAATCAGAAGAGCGCTTCGGGTAGCGTCCTCATCTTCTGCCAGGAAAGTAATTCTGCCATACCACATCATGGCACGGAAATATGCTTCCAGGACGGGATCCCCTTCATAATTGCCGCGCGGTTTATACTGCGTATAGGCTTCATCATGCGTTCCGCTGTAGAAGGAATCACTTCCCTCAAAAAGCGAACAGGGTGCAATTTCTGCAGCAGCGTAAATCTTATCCAGTTCCTGATTTACCATATCGGCTACGTAAGCTTCCACTTCCGTTTCCGGCGCCTGAAGCTTCAGACCGATTGTAAAATAGGCCACATTCCTTCTGGCAGCTTTTTCCCACTCCGTTCCCTTCAGCATATCATATTGAACTTTGCTCTTCTCCAGCATCATACGGCCGAGTGTCTGGAGCCTGGGAGAAAGCATCTCTTTTTCCACCTTCCTCATCAGCACCGTAAAGTAGAGATGATAGGTATGCATCAGAGAATCCACAGTGACAAAATTCGGAATCTTCCAATATCGGTTCGACTCATAGAGTTCATAGAATTCCGGATATCCGCCGCCACCGCTTCTGTTATACCAGGCTACATAAAACTGGTTCGTCTGCAAGGCGTTTTTTGCGGCATCGCTGTAGTATTCGTACCCAAACTGGTCACGGTTTACCACATTGCTAAGGTCTTCGCCGGGATCCAGATAAGGGACGCAGGGAACAAGACCCGGAGTGGCTGAAACGGCCGGTTCGGGATAACGAAGAATGGCACGTACCGGTGCTTCTGCCTGAGAGTCCACAGTACCGCCGGCATCCGATCCTATTTCAATCAGACTGATGGTGCCAGGCAGTGCTTCCAGTCCGCCGGCTTCGGAAGACTCCGCTTCAGGAAGAATAGAAATGACGGGCTCTCCCACTTCAGCCGCTTCAGCTATCCGGGCTTTACCACCGCCAATAAACAGGGAAGCTGCCATACAGACGGCCAGAACCCAGGAGGTCAGCTGTTTCAGATGCTTCATTTCAGATACCTCTCTTTCTCCGTCGGGGGAGATCCCGGGACGGTTTATAAACCATTTCCTTTCAACTCCGGTTGAATCTGTAAAAAATCGGAATACATTTTCAGTGTAACACACTTATTTTACAACAGCAATACTTAACAGATAATCCTGAACGCCAGCAGTGCCTGCAGGACAAGAATAGCCGGAAGACCAAACCTGAAATACCAGTGTTGAGTCTTGTGCCGGAAAGAAAACATTCCAAGAATCGCTCCGATGCTTCCTCCAATCACGGCAATTCCCAGAAGCATTTTCTCACTGATCCTCCATTGACCACGCTTTGCCCGGCTTTTATCCACACCATACAGAAAAAAAGCAGCCAGATTTAAAATGATCAGATAACAGATTAAAAGTTTCATCATTGTCCCCATTCTCATAAATATTTGAGTTGTATCTTCTCCGTATTTGCCGGATAAACCATTCCATTGTTATCATACCATGATTCCTGTAAAAAGAATACTGAATCTGCAGAAATATGAGAGACTCTTTGATTTAAGATTCGCCTGCGAGTCTTTCACGCCGTGTGCGGCGACGCGAAGCTAGAGCCGAATGGCATCTTCTGCACCGTACACGAGCACATCCACACGGAGTGTTTTTATCTCACAGGAAATCCGGAGGTATTTCCTGTGAGATTAAAAAGACATCCCGGCTGAAACCGGGATGTCCTTTATTATATAAGTGATTGCTTTGATTCTTCTTTATTCGTCAGAGGAAACAAATCAGTCTTTCAGAGCAGCCTGAGCCGCAGCCAGTCTTGCGATCGGTACGCGGAAAGGTGAGCAGGAAACATATTCCAGGCCAACCTTATGGCAGAACTCTACAGAGCTCGGATCGCCGCCGTGCTCACCGCAGATACCAAGCTTGATGCCCGGGCGGGTCTTGCGGCCCATTTCTACGGCGTGTTTCACCAGCATGCCTACGCCGGTCTGATCCAGTTTGGCAAAAGGATCGGACTCGTAGATCTTGGTCTGATAGTAGCTGTCCAGGAACTTGCCGGCGTCATCACGAGAGAAGCCGAAGGTCATCTGGGTCAGGTCGTTGGTACCAAAGGAGAAGAACTCCGCTTCTTCTGCGATCTGATCCGCCAGCAGAGCAGCACGAGGGATCTCGATCATGGTTCCGATATGGTAGTTGATGAAGTTGTTCTTTTCCTTCTTCACCTGCTCAGCAGTTTCTACAACGATCTGCTTCACGAAAGCAAGTTCTTTCTTTTCGCCAACCAGAGGGATCATGATCTCAGGAACGATATCATAACCGCACTCTTCCTTGACTTCGATTGCTGCTTCGATGACCGCACGGGTCTGCATGCGGGCGATTTCAGGATAGGTAACAGCCAGACGGCAGCCACGATGACCCATCATAGGGTTGAACTCATGCAGTTCGTCGCAGCGGGTCTGAACTTCTTCAGCCGTAAGTCCCATATCCTTCGCCAGAGCAGCGATATCTTCGGGATCGGTAGGAACGAACTCATGCAGAGGCGGATCCAGATAACGAACGGTCATAGGTCTGCCCTTCAGAGCCTTATACATGTTCTTGAAGTCTTCCTTCTGGAAAGGAATCAGCTCGTTCAGAGCAGCTTCTCTTTCTTCCACGGTATCGGACAGGATCATGCGGCGGATCTTCGGGATACGGTCATCGTCGAAGAACATATGCTCGGTACGGCACAGACCGATACCTTCTGCGCCAAGGCGGACAGCGTTCTCGGTATCACGAGGCGTATCAGCATTGGTACGGATCTTCAGTCTTCTGTATTTGTCAGCCCAGCCCATGACACGGCCGAAATCGCCGCCTACATTGGCAGGAACGGTCTTGATGTCGCCATCATAGATCTTACCGGTAGAGCCGTCCAGGGAGATGTAGTCGCCTTCATGATAGGTGTGGCCGCCCAGCTTGAACCACTTGGCTTCCTCATCGATTACGATGTCGCCGCATCCGGATACGCAGCAGGTACCCATACCACGGGCAACAACAGCAGCGTGAGAGGTCATACCGCCGCGAACGGTCAGGATACCTTCAGCAGCATGCATACCTTCGATATCTTCCGGAGAGGTCTCCAGACGGACAAGGATGACTCTTTCGCCGGCAGCATGATGATCACGGGCTTCCTCTGCAGTGAAGTAAACTTTACCGGCAGCAGCACCGGGAGATGCAGGCAGAGCGGAACCGATTACTTCGCCCTTCTTCAGAGCGGCAGCATCGAAGGTAGGATGCAGCAGCTGATCCAGGGACTTCGCTTCGATACGCAGAACAGCTTCCTTATCGGTGATCATACCTTCGTCTACCAGATCGCAGGCGATCTTGATGGCAGCGGGAGCGGTTCTCTTGCCGTTACGGGTCTGCAGGAAATACAGCTTGCCTTCCTGAATGGTGAATTCCATATCCTGCATGTCACGATAGTGGCCTTCCAGCTTCATAGCCAGTTCCATGAACTGTCTGTAGCAGTCCGGCAGATCCTCTTCCAGCTTGGAAATAGGCTGAGGAGTGCGGACACCGGCTACAACGTCTTCGCCCTGAGCGTTGATCAGATATTCGCCGTAGATACCCTTTTCGCCGGTGGCGGGGTTGCGGGTGAAAGCTACGCCGGTACCGGAAGTGTTGCCCATATTACCGAATACCATGGTCTGTACGTTAACGGCAGTACCCCAGTCGCCGGGGATGTCGTTCATACGACGGTATACGATAGCGCGGGGATTGTCCCAGCTGCGGAATACGGCCTTAACAGCTTCCATCAGCTGTACACTGGGATCCTGAGGGAAGTCGGTTCCCTTCTTTTCCAGATACAGAGCCTTGAAGCGCTTGATCAGTTCCTGCATATCTTCAGCAGTCAGTTCGATATCGAACTTAACGCCCTTTTCTTCCTTGACAGCGTCGATGATCTTCTCGAATTCGGACTTCGGAACTTCCATAACAACGTCCGAGAACATCTGGATAAAACGACGATAGGAATCATATGCGAAACGGGGGTTGCCGGTCTTCTTCGCGAAGCCTTCTACAGCAACATCATTCAGACCAAGGTTCAGAATGGTATCCATCATACCAGGCATGGAAGCGCGGGCACCGGAACGTACGGAAACCAGCAGCGGATCCTCAGTATCGCCGAACTTCTTGCCATTCTCTTCTTCCAGCCATGCCAGAGCTTCAAAAATCTGCTTCTGGATTTCTTCGGAAATCTTCTTACCCTGCTTGTAGTAATCCGTGCAGGCCTCGGTAGTTACCGTAAATCCCTGAGGGATCGGCATGCCCAGATTGGTCATTTCGGCCAGGTTCGCGCCTTTTCCACCCAGGAGCTCACGCATATTCGCATTGCCTTCCCGGAACAGGTACACCCATTTTGCCATGTGTTTATTCCTCCTAAAAAAATATATGCTGCGCGGAAGAAACTGTCTCCCGTGCTTTCCGGGGAAACCCGGAGATGACGTATTTACCCGGCATACAGGTTTTTGCCCATATGCCACCGTGCATTATACCATACTTCATGGCACTTGGAAAGTTATTTTTTCAATAAAAAGAAGAGTTTCCGAAAACGATATCGTCCTGTGAATTTCGAAAGCATTTCTGCCGGTTATGTAAGAAAAATCCGTAAAATACCGTCCTTCACTTTCATCCTTTTTTTCTGATATCATTCGGATTACAGCTGTTTACAGACATCAAAAACCTTTGGTTCATTGTCTGTTTCAACAGGTTTCACCATACTTTCCCTGACGGAGTCCGTAAAACTTTTCTGCATCCTCCAGTGAATCGTATCCGTATGCCTTGACGGCATATTCATCCTGTTCAGTCACCAGATTTCTGCCTTGTGTCCTGCAGTTCCGGACAAACTGTAAATATCCTTTCAGCATTGAAGCGGACCAGGTCAGTAGCTCTCCCCGCAGATAGGTTTCCGAAGAAGTATTCCACTCTGAATCCTGTGAGGTGTAGAGAACTCGTCCTCTGGCTGTGAGCGCCGGAAAGGCTGCGGCATGTTCTGCCATCCAGTCTCTGTGAATGCAGAGGATCTCTTCCGCCAGTGTATGTTTTTCCCCGGTAATTTCAGGCAGATGTGGTTCGATCTCCCGGTATTGTTCAGGAGCTGTAGAAGCCATCATACGAGCGTATTTTTCGATCATCAGGTTTCGTCCCTGCTCCTCGGCACACATCAGTTCTATATTCATGTTTTCAATTAACGGTTCCGGCCAGGGTGCATACTGTGCTTCACGCATGATATGGAAAGTCGGCCAGTCATCCTGGCAATCAGCTCTTCCGCCTTCATTCTGAACCTTTTGGAACATATTCCATTCCCGACGAACTACCTCATCTATCAGATACTTTTTTTCTTCTTTCAAAGCTCTACCTCGCTTATATATCTTTTGCCTGTTTTATCCATCCAGAATATGCAGTTTCCGAAGATCATCGGAACGGATCTGCCTGTACAGTTCCTGTCCCTGTATTTCCAGGAAAGAGTCATTTTTCATCGTAAGTCCCTGGCTTTGCCAGATTTCTACAATCCGGATGCAGAATCGTTCTATCCTGTCTGTATTTACCTCCGACAGGGGCTGACGGATTATGTTTTCCAGACATTCCCTCTCTTTTTCAAACAAAGGAAGTTCACGGAAACTGCGGAACATCCATTTATAATAAGGCGTATAAACCCGGCTTAAAAGATGTGCCATTGAAACAGCTGCTTTTGAAAATTCAGAAAGAGCCAGAAAAGCAGCCCCGTCATCTCCTCTTTGCAGAGCCCGTGGATAGTTATACTGCCCGGACTGAGCCATGGTGACCGCTCTGGCAGCCAGCTTTTTCTTACGCACTTCTTCCGGGTAAAAGTCAAGATAGCCTTCCCGGATCTTCGAAAAATCACCTTTCTGGTCTTCAAAGACTTTGCCGTTGGAAACCTGCCTCAGAAAATGTTCAGGAATCCTGAGCCATTGAAGCTCCCGCTCCGGAAGACCGGCACATCCTGTAAATTTCCGGTAAAAATCGGAAATCCTCATGGGTCCGACACGTTTACCGGCCATAGCTGTTGAAATTCTAGCGGGAAATCCCATGAATTCACCCGGCAGACCGCTATACCATTTTTCCAGTTCGGCCCCTCCGGAAGCATAATCTTCGTCTGAAAGCCACAGGCAGAAGGCCGGACCGAAATCGTGATCGCGCGAGATTTCATCATCATAGCCCAGACATTCAGAACCTTCTCCGGAGAGCCCGGCGGCTGCCTTTGAAAGCAGCTCCGGAAAATACTCCGTCATAGAAGGACGTCCCACTTCAAAAAAATATAGTTCCGAGAGCTCCAGCCCTTTCATTATTCCTCCTGAAATGCAAAGGGACAGGTCCCCGGACAGGAAGTCCCGGGATCTGTCCCTCATTTTGCTTTTTACAGTTTATGTGCGTAATACTCCAGGCCAAGAGCCTTCATCACTTCTTCTGCTTCTGACATGGCTTCTTTTGCTTCGTCTGTCTTCCCCTGTCTTTCCAGCGCAAGGGCAAGATTCCGCGTTACCGTAGCATAAGGACGGCTTTTTCCGAAATATTTCTCTACTTCTTCCCGGGCACGCATGAAATCCGCTTCCGCTTCTTCAGGCTCGTTATCTGCAAGATGTACCTGTCCCCAGGCTGACCAAAGTGAAGAAATATGAGGATCCTGCATGTCCAGCTGTTCGAAAAGCTCCTCCGCACGGACAAGATGCTCCCTGGCTTTGGAAAGCTCGCCGGTCTGGCAGTAAAGGTTCGCAAGATTCACATGATTCGTAGCCTGATCCGCTGTTGTATCCGGCAGCTTCTCAATAATAGCCAGCGCTTTTTCAGAAAATTCCCTGGCACGCCAGGTTTCGCCTTTTTCCAGATAAAGAAGACTCAGATTATTAAACAGTCCGGCAAAACGGTAATCTCCCGGATCCAGATATTTTTCGTAGATCTCAAGCGCTTCTTCAAAAAGAACGATCGCTTCTTCCAGCTGCCCGTCCACGCGGTACGCATTCGCTGCATTCTGAAGAGTGCTGGCGTACGGAACTGTTCCGATCAGTCCATGATCCATAAAGATTTCCTTCGTTCGCTGAAAAATCTTTATGGCCTGTTTCGTCTGGCTCGTAGTCCGGTAAAATCCCATCATTTCATTGTTAAGCATGATCTGGATTCCCCAGTCTCCCTCCTGCTCAGCCAGGCGGCTCTGTTCAACCAGGAATTCCTCAACCTTGTCCCGGCTTCCTTCCGCAGTTATCGCATCCAGTTCCGCCAGTATTCTTTGCCCGTCCATCTGTATTATCCCTCACTTGATTGAAAAATAGTATCCCGCGCTTTTCAGATGATCCCATTACACTTTCTGACTCAATCCAGGCAGTGTTTTCTGGCGTTTACGCTTCCTTTACAACAGCTGCCAGAGCATCCAGGGCCGCCTTATCTGATTCTTTCACGGCGGAACGGATCGTTACGATCGGATCCATGATGGTAATATTCTTCATTCCTTCCAGAGCTGCCTTCATGGTTTTGGCAGCGGTAGGCCCCCAGGAACCATTTTCAACCAGAGCCACCTTGCGGTTCTGGTAGGTCTTTACGCGGAGATGGTTCAGGAAATCTTCCATCGGAAGGAATACACCGGCGTCATAGCTGGAAGCCATCAGTACCATACGGTCATAACGGAAGGCATCCTCCACTGCTTCAGCCACATCTGCGCGGGTAAGATCCGTAAACGCTACCTTCTCCTCCCCAAGTTCTTTCAGCTTTTCTGCGAAGTACTCAGCAGCCCCGCGGGTGTTTCCGTGAATAGAAGCAACAGCTACAAAAACGCCGTGGTCTTCCGCTTCATATTTGCTCCAGGTATTATAAAGGCCGATATAATAACCCAGGTTCTCCTTCAGCACAGGTCCGTGCAGCGGGCAGATTACCTGAATATCCAGTGCAGCTGCCTTCTTCAGGAGAGCCTGCACCTGCATACCGTATTTGCCGCAGATGTTGAAGTAATACCGGCGGGCTTCGCAGGCCCAGTCATCCGTTTCGTTGGCCAGTGCGCCGAATTTTCCGAAAGCGTCTGCCGCAAAAAGGATTTTTTCTGTGCTCTCATAGCTCACCATCACCTCAGGCCAGTGCACCATCGGGGCCATGAAGAACTGAAGGGTATGGGAACCCAGGGAAAGAGTTTCCCCTTCCTTCACCGTAATCTTTTCCTGAGAAACTTCATAATAGTTCGGAAGCATGGAAAACGTCTTGGCGTTTCCGACGAGAACGGTATCCGGATAACGGTCAAGGAAAAGCTTTAATGTTCCGGCATGATCAGGTTCCATATGATGGATTACCAGATAATCCGGCTTCCGGCCGTTCAGTGCTTCCGCCAGATTCGCCAGCCATTCGTCAGACTTCCTTCTGTCGCAGGTATCCAACACGGCTACCTTCTCATCCAGTATAACGTAGGAATTATAAGCCATTCCTTCCGGAACTACATACTGGCTTTCAAAAAGATCCAGATCCAGATCGTCCACTCCGATATACTTCACGGCTTCAGAAATCGTAACCTTCATGTTTTCATTTCCTTTCTTTTCGTTGATGAATAACCGCAGCAGACCATCTGCAGCATTTTTTCGTTCATAACAAACCGGGAGAGCTATAGAGCTCTCCCGGATGGAGACAACAGGACTCGAACCTGCGACCCTTTACACGTCAAGCAAATGCTCTCCCAGCTGAGCTATGTCTCCACGGGAGAATATAGCACAGATTCCAGAATAGTGCAAGCTATTTTCAGAGGAAAAAGAACTTGATTTTCCCATAAAACCTGCTATACTGTAAACGATGCGTCTGTAGCTCAGTGGATAGAGCAGTGGCCTCCGGAGCCGCGTGCGGAGGTTCGATTCCTCTCAGACGCATTCTCTTCTTCTGCCGGCCTGGAATCGGCAGTCCCGGGTTCCGCCCCTTCCCATCCTTGCGGAATTTCCTTATTCTATCGAAACAGCCTCTGCAGCGAATCTGTAAAAGATTGGCTTGTTTCTTGCTGTCTGAAAACAGCAGGAGGTTTTATGAATTTTGAAGATTTCGCCGAAAGACTGCAGGCGGATCTTGAACAGAGGCTCGCTGGCCTGGCTGAGGTCACCCGGGTTTCTTTTCTGCACAATAACGGCACGGAATCTCCTTCTCTTTGTGTACGGCTTTTCGGAAGGCATTCCGCACCGGGTCTGAATCTTAAAAATCTATATGCGTACTATCAGAGTGGAGCTGAATGGAACAGTCTGTTAGCTGAAACCCTGAAAATGATCCGGTCAGAAACAGGATTCGAATTTCTTCAGGAGGAATCATTTCTGTGGGAAAATATCCGGGACAAAATTCGTCCCGTGCTTGTCAGCCGCGTGCGAAACTTCCGCCGCATGCAGGAATGTCCGCATCGGTTTTTTCTGGATCTGCTGCTTCTTTATACTGTTTTCTGGAAAGAAAAAAACGGACTGGAAGCATTTGCCGTTATTCATACCGCCAACATAGAGAGCTGGGGCGTTACTGAGGAGGAATTGTATCGTTCCGCCATGGAAAATACTCTTCGCGAGGATGAATTTCTTTTCTGCTCAATGGAAGATATCACGCAGGCATTACTCAGTGAGGATAACGCCACCGGTGAATCACTTCCGGCGGAAATGAAAGAAAACGTCCGGGAAAACAGCCAGATCCCGCTCTATGTACTGACCAACAGTTCCAGGCGCTGGGGATCCCGTATATTGCTGTTCCCGGAATGGCTTTCTGAGCAGTGCCGGTTGAGAGGCTGGAAAGGTGTGTTTGTACTGCCGTCCAGTGTGCATGAAGTTATTGTCCTTCGGGCAGAACTCGCTCCGGATCCTGCGGAACTGAAGGCTCTTATTTCTACGGTGAACAAAGAATGCCTGGAAGAGGAAGATATCCTTTCAGATTCTCTGTACTTTTTTGATGCCGTGAGAATGGAGCTTCATATCTGGGAAGATCACCCGGCCACCTGAAAGAAAAGCTTTCTTTGAAATTTCAAAACAGCAGACGATGTCTGCTGCAATGTTATGAAAGATCTGTCAGGATACAGTAAATGAACAGGAGGGACCTTGTCCCTCCTGCATTGTTTTTATAGTATTCTGCTTATCAGTACATGTCACAATCGGCTGTCAGAGTCTTTTTTTACTTCTCTGATTCCCGTCCTCCGGTTTTTTTAATCCGGTTTATTTCAGTTTTTTAATCCTCAGTGGATCCTTCGCTTCGAAGCGTCAGCCCCAGATCCTTGATCTTCTGCAGAATTTCCTCCAGAGACTTTTTGCCGAGGTTGCGGATCTTCTTCATATCTTCTTCCGTGCGGTCGCAAAGTTCGCCGATTGTGCTGATCCCTGCTCTCTTCAGGCAGTTAAAGGAACGTACGGAAAGCTCAAGTTCGTCAATGGTCTTATCTTTCCAGTTGTCCACTTTTTCCTGAGGTTCCACTTCGAACAGAGGATCACCGTGATCTGTATGATTGGTAAGTTCCAGGAACAGATTCAGGTGTTCGCTCATCATTTCGGCTGCTGTGCTGACCGCTTCCTGCGGAGAAAGAGCTCCGTTGGTAAAGACTTCCAGGATCAGCCTGTCAAAGTCCGTCATTTTACCGACACGGGTATTTTCTACCGTCATATTCACACGGTCCACGGGAGAGTACAGAGCGTCCATCGGGATAGCGTTTTCCAGAGAGGATGCGCCGGCTCGTTCCGCCGTTACATATCCCTTACCTACAGAAATTTCCATCTGCATGGTAAACGGGCAGCTTCCGTCCAGATGGGCAATCACCTGATCTTCATTCAGGAGAACCACACCAGGTCTGTCTGCTTCTACGGTTCCGGCCGGCAGTTCGATGGCGGAAGCCAGAACAGCACCTTCTCCGTCACAGGACAGTGCAGCAATACCGCCGCGGAAGTCCTCAAGGGAAGCTTCCTCGAAGACGAGGCATTTGATATTCAGTTTAATCTCTTCCAGGTTTTCCCGTACTCCGGGAATCACTCCTGTTTCCGGATCCGCCCCGGGAACGGAAATATGATTTACGGCGATCCCCGCCAGGGAAGAAAGCATCAGACGTTTCAGCGCATTTCCCAACGTCGTGCCATAGCCCCGGGACAGAGGTTCAGCCACAAATTTACCATACGTATTGTCTTCCGAGAGATCCAGAATCCGGATTTCGGGTTTTTCAAATTCCAGCATAGGGAACCAACCTCCTGTGCAGCTGTTTTACTCTCAGCATAATACCCGGACAACTCTCTCGTATAATCCCAACGAACATCATCCGGGTATCTATGTATTGTATCAGAATCCCATTCCCGTTGCAAGTTCTTTCAGAACTGCAAAAGACTTTTTTCTGATTTTTTGAAACAAATTTGCCAGATCAGGAATTATTTCCGTACAGGGAAACACTGACTGAATCAGTGTTTCCCTGGAAAATGTTTTAATCCAGGAAGTATGCAACACCTGACTCGAACAGCCCCATTGTCTGGCACCCTGCAATATTCTTCTGGAGGCCTTTACCGAAGCGTTCGTTATGCAGCATCTTGCCGTATACACGTCCATCGGGACTTGTGATTCCTTCAATTGCCAGGAAAGAACCATTGGAGTTCCAGGCTTCATCCATGCTGACATTGCCTTCAGGATCACAGTATCTGGTTGCAACCTGACCGTTCTCGACCAGCTTTTTCAGCCATTCAGCGCCTGCTACAAAACGTCCCTCTCCATGAGAAGCAGGGTTAACATACACGCCGCCCAGTTCTGCCCTCTGCAGCCATGGACTCTTGTTGGAGACTACTTTCACGTAATTCATACGGGAAATATGACGCCCGATGGTATTGAATGTAAGCGTCGGAGAATCCTCTTTCTGGCCTTCGATCCGCCCATTCGGAACGAGACCCAGCTTAATCAGAGCCTGGAAACCGTTGCAGATGCCAAGAGCCAGACCATCTCTTTCCTGAAGGAGCTTTTCGACTTCTTCTTTCATCTTCGCATTACGGAAGGCGGCTGCAAAGAATTTGGCAGAGCCGTCAGGCTCGTCTCCGGCGGAAAAACCACCCGGGAACATGATGATCTGTGACTGCGCGATTTCTTTTGCGAAAACATCTACCGATTCACGGATATCCTCGGCTGTAAGGTTGCGGAAAACCCGTACTACTGCTTCTGCGCCGGCTGCTTCAAAAGCTTTAGCGGAATCTACTTCGCAGTTTGTTCCGGGGAACGCAGGAATGAACACACGGGGCTTGGCAGTCTTATGCCTGCAGATATAAACTTCCTCAGCTTTATACAGAGGGCAGTCCAGAGCTTCTTTTCCTTCTCCGGCATGACTGGGGAAAATCTTTTCCAGAGGGGCGCTCCAGATCCTGATCGCTTCCTCCAGGCTGAGCCGGTCAT
>CACZQT010000100.1 GCA_902783295.1 uncultured Lachnospiraceae bacterium | reverse complement strand
CCGGCGCCAGGCGTTCCATCAGCAGGCAGACGGCAGTGATATCTGCGACCGCATCCATGGTGCCGACTTCATGGAAATGAATCTCCGGGACAGGAACGCCATGGACATGGCTTTCCGCCTCCGCAATCAGAGAATAGACAGCCAGGATATCCGCCTTGCAGGCATCAGAAACAGGGAAGCCCGCTACGAGGGTCTCGATGTCATGCATGCTGTGGTGGGAATGATGGTGCCCGTGGTCATCGTGGTGATGATCGTGTTCATTGTGATGGTGATCATGGTCATCGTGATGGTGATGCGCATGCTCAAACATGCTCTCGGATTCCTCGGTACCGGAGACCATTACGGAAAAATGTGTTCCGTGAATACCGCATTTGACAGCGTCCTCACAGCTGATGTTTACACCGGGGATGCCAAGGGCGTTCATTTCGGTAATCAGAGGGTCTTTGTCGGGAAGGAGTTCCAGCAGGGCAGCTGCCAGCATATCGCCTGCGGCTCCCATGCCGCAGTCCAGGTATAGTGTTTTCATGGTTGCCTCCCGTGCAGCCGTCTGCACAAATGTGTACGTAGATAAATGTGTATGAAGAAAACCGGCGCATGACTCCGTGCAGGCACGACCGCCGACGGCTTAGGGAAACGCTGATTATAGCATTTTCCGCGCGAAATACGCAGCGCCTTACTTTACAGGTGGTTGATCATACTGGCCAGGTATCCGGCCCCGAAACCATTGTCAATATTTACGACAGAAACGCCGCTGGCGCAGGAATTCAGCATCGAAAGAAGGGCGGAAAGGCCGCCGAAAGATGCTCCGTAGCCAACGCTGGTGGGCACCGCAATGACCGGACAGTCTGCCAGGCCGCCGATGACGCTGGCGAGTGCGCCTTCCATGCCGGCGATGGCAATGATCACCCGGGCGCTCATAATTTCGTCCAGATGCGCCAGAAGCCGGTGCATGCCGGCTACCCCTACATCATACAGGCGGACGACTTCGTTTCCGTGCACTTCCGCTGTCAGGGCTGCTTCTTCCGCCACCGGGATGTCACTGGTTCCGCCGGTGGCAACCACGATCCGCCCTGTACCGTTGGGTGCCGGGAGCGGGCCGATGATGGCGGCTTTTGCGTCTGCATGATATGCCAGTTCATGAACCTCGCTGATTTTGGCTGCGTTTTCCGGCGAAAGCCGGGTGATCAGAATGGTTTTCTGACCGTTCTCCTTCATCCGCGATGCGATGCCGATCATCTGCTCAGCGGTTTTCCCGGCGCCGTAGATGACTTCCGGCGCTCCCTGGCGGATTTTGCGGTGCAGGTCAACCTTGGCATATCCAAGATCCTCAAAAGGGGCTTTCTTCAAAGCCAGCAGCCCTTCATCCACACTTATTTTCCCATCCCGGATCGATTCCAGAATCTCTCTGGCTTCTGTTTTCATGTGTTTCTCCTGTAGACAGGACAGAGGGACAGTCCCCTTGTCTCGTGTCAGTTGAGACAAGGGGACTGTCCCTCTGTCTCATTTGCGGACTTCCAGATCCAGCAGAACGGAAGAGTACCAGGACTTCAGGCCGGCCAGGATGGTCTCTCTGTTCTGCAGAACCAGATCAAGCTGCTCCGGGCGTACCTGCAGTCTGGCTGCGCCATGCGCGTACCGTACGCGGAAATCGGACAGCCCTATAGAAAAAAGGAAATTCTCAGCGGCCTCCGTAGCCTGCAGCTTTTCTGCAGTGATCGGTTCCCCGGTGGGAATCCGGGTGGCCAGGCAGGCATAGGCGGGTTTGTTCCAGGTAAAAAGGCCGGCTTCCCTGGACAATGCGCGGATCCGGTCCTTGGTCAGTCCGCAGAGCCGGAGCGGAGAAAGAACCCGGAATTCTTCCAGGGCCTTCATCCCCGGCCGGTCATCCGCTGCGTCCGAGGCATTGGTCCCGTCCAGCAGCACAGAAAAGCCGTCCTTCCGGGCGGCCTGCAGGATGCCCGAGAAAATCCTCTTTTTGCAGTGATAGCAGCGGTTGCCGGGATTGTCCGTGACTTCCCGGCAGGACAGGATGTCTGTTTCAAGGATCTCCAGCGGAACCTTCAGCTCATGGCAGACTCGTTCTGCGTCTTCCAGTTCAAACCGGGGCTGAAAGGCGGATTTCGCGTAATAAGCCTTACATTTCGCGGCGTACCGGCTGGCCGCGTACAGCAGAAAAGAGGAGTCAGCGCCGCCTGAAAAAGCAATCGCAGTCTCCGGATATTCCTGAAAAAAAGTTTCCAGTGTCATGGTTTTTTCTCTCGTGTTAAATCGGCGGATTGAATCCGCTCCTCATTGACTGCAAAGAACACAGCGGCATCCGCAGCTCCGGGCAGTTGTCCTGCTCAGAATAACAAAAATATACGAACCTGGCAAGCGGCATTTGCGGCGCCGTGACTCCGGCAGACAGAGGAGCCCGGAGAAGATTCCCTCTGCATAGAGAGGAGCTGTCTTCTCCGGCCAGGATAAAAACGTGCCAAAATCAGTAAAAAACCTTCGAAAAGTCATTGCAATCTATAGTGAAAAGGTGTATGATAATATTAAACTAGAATGCGTTCTAGTATTTCGTCCACAGGAGGTGACTGCCCATGGATCCTTTGATTTTCAATATTCAGAAGTTTTCCACCCATGACGGGGACGGCGTACGTACGACGATCTTTTTCAAGGGCTGTCCCCTGCGCTGCAAGTGGTGCCATAACCCGGAGAGCCAGAGCTACCAGAAGGAAATGGTGCTCTACCGGCATAAGTGCACAGCCTGCGGTACCTGCGTGAAAAAGTGTCCGAACCATGCAAATGCCATCGTGGATGGCCAGCTGCTTTTCGATCGCAGCAAATGCACAGCCTGCGGCGCATGTATTGACTGGTGTATCACAGAAGCCAGGGAAATTGCAGGGAAAGAATATACAGTAGCCGAGCTTGTGAAGGAAGCAAAAAAGGACCAGATTTTCTATGATCAGTCCGGCGGCGGTGTTACGCTTTCCGGCGGCGAGGTCATGGCCATGCAGAACATGGACTTCGTCGAAGAACTGTGCCGTAAGCTGCATGCCGAAGGAATCAGCATTTATATTGATACCAGCGGCTTTGCTCCCTATGAGAATTTTGAACGGCTGCTGCCCTATGTGGATGTTTTCCTTTACGACATCAAACGGATCAGCCGCGAAGAGCATCTGAAGTACATCGGTGTGGACAACACCATGATCAAGGAAAACCTGGTAAAACTTTCGGATGCCGGTGCAGGGATTTATATCCGGATTCCTGTGATCGGCGGCGTCAACAGCAGCCCCGCCAGCATTCTGAATGCAATCCGTTTTCTGAAGGAGAATCATATCAATGTCCGGCAGATCAACCTGCTGCCGTATCATGACATCGGAAAGAACAAGTACGCCGGCCTGGACCGCGGTTATGAGGACTCCAGCATGATGGTTCCTTCCAAAGAACATATGGAAAGTCTGAAAGAACTGTTCGAAGAACATGGATTCCACAATGTACATGTGGGAGGATAATCCCGGAGAAACGTGAAAGAAATACAGGGGGGAGAACCCCGGATAAAAATAATGAATCTTGGGGGAGGACCCCATCATACAGGAGGAAAAAACAATGGCAGGAAAAGTGGACACTTCCTTTAATGTCAACACGCCTGAGGGCCTGTTGAAGGACAATGACCGCGGCTGCACCGAGCGCATCAAAAGGCTGAGACGGATCAGCCATTCCACCCAGCCTCATCTGGATCTGGAGCGCGCGAAAATCGAAACGGAAGTTTACAAGCAGTATGAAGGCGCAGTTTCGATTCCTGTGCTGCGCGCCTTGGTGCTGAAGGAGTATTTCTCCAGAAAGACTCTGTACCTGGGCGATGATGAACTGCTGGTGGGCGAAAAGGGCAAGGATCCTCAGTGCTCCCCGACCTTCCCAGAACTGTGCTGCCACACTCTGGAAGATATGCACATCATGAACGACCGGAAACTGGTGAACTTTACCGTGACCCAGGAAGACCTGGACCTGCAGGAAAAGGAAATCATCCCCTACTGGAAGGACAGAGCGGTTCGTGAGCATCTGCTGAAAGCCATGACCCAGGAATGGCGTGACTGCTATGAAGTCGGTATGTTCACCGAGTTCATGGAGCAGAGAGGTCCCGGCCATACCGCCGGCGGCAAGCAGTTCTACAGCAAGGGCTACCTGGATTTCAAGAAAGAGATTGAAGAAGCCATTGCCGCTCTGGATTATTTCAATGATCCGGATGCCTACGACAAGGAGCAGGAGCTTCGCGCTATGGCGATCGACTGCGACGCTGTCTGCATTCTGGGACAGAGATATCATGACCTGGCTCTGGAACGTGCGGCAGAATGCACGGATCCTGTCCGCAAAGCAGAACTGGAACAGATTGCCGCCAACTGCGCGGTGGTTCCCGCCCATAAGCCGGAAACCTACTGGCAGGCGCTGCAGATGTACTGGTTCACCCATCTGGGTGTGACCCTGGAGCTGAACCCCTGGGATGCTTTCACTCCCGGCCGTCTGGACCAGCACCTGATTCCTTTCTATGAGAAGGATACGGAAGCCGGCATCCTGGATGACACCCGTGCCCTGGAACTGCTGGAATGCCTGTGGGTCAAGCTGTTCAACTCCCCCGCCCCTGTAAAGGTGGGCGTAACCCTGAAGGAATCCGGCACCTATGTAGATTTCGCGAACATCAACTCCGGCGGCGTCAAGGAAGACGGCTCCGACGGCGTGAATAAGGTATCCTATCTGATTCTGGACTGCATGGAGGATATGCGCCAGAACCAGCCGAACTCCAATGTACAGATTTCCAAGAAGACGCCGGAGAAGTTCCTGAAGAGGGCCTGTGAGATCGCCCGTCAGGGATGGGGCCAGCCGGCCTTTTACAATACCGACGAACTGATTCAGGAACTGCTGCTGGCCGGCAAGAGCATCGTGGATGCCCGCAATTCCGGCTGCTCCGGCTGTGTGGAAACCGGTGCCTGGGGCACGGAAGCTTACTGGCTGACCGGCTACCTGAATATCCCGAAATGCCTGGAACTGGCTCTGTATGATGGCTGGGATCCCATGTTCAACAAGCAGATCGGCCCTCATACCGGCAAGGCAGAGGACTTCAAGTCCTATGACGAGCTGTGGCAGGCTTTCAAGACCCAGCTGGAATACATTATCGACGTGAAGATGCGCGGCAACCTGGTGATTGAAAAGATCTATGCCGAAGAAATGCCCGCTCCGTTCCTGTCTATCTGCACGGACGACTGCATCAAGAAGGGCAAAGACTACAACGCCGGCGGTGCCCGCTACAATACCAGTTATATCCAGGGTGTAGGCATCGGCACCATCACTGACTGTCTGGCAGCTATCAAATACAATATCTTCGACAACCAGAAGTTCACCATGGCGGAACTGATCCAGGCCATGGAGGATAACTTCGAAGGCCATGCCGCCATCTGGAATCTTGTAAAGAACAAGACACCGAAGTACGGCAATGACGATGATTATGCGGATGACATCATGCAGACTGTATTCAATGAATACAGGGATTATATTACCGGCAGACGGAATATCCGCGGCGGCCAGTATCATGTGGATATGCTGCCTACGACCTGCCACGTATATTTCGGTGATGTCATGATTGCTTCCCCGAACGGACGTCTGGCCCACAAGCCGCTGTCCGAGGGTATCTCCCCTGAAAAAGGCGCGGATGTGAACGGCCCGACCGCCGTAATCAAGTCCTGCTCCAAGATGGATCACTGCTCTACCGGCGGTACCCTGCTGAACCAGAAGTTCACACCGGAAGCCCTGGCGGGACAGACCGGTATTGATAACCTGGCGGCTCTGATCCGTTCCTACTTCGCGATGGACGGTCACCATATCCAGTTCAACGTGGTAGACCGCGAAACTCTGCGGGAAGCTCAGCGTAAGCCGGATGAGTACAAGGAACTGATCGTCCGCGTAGCCGGTTATTCCGACTACTTCCGGAACCTGGATGAGAAGCTGCAGGGTGAGATCATCGAGAGAACTGAGCAGGGATTCTGATTTCTGACAATCAGCTTTCATTGGCAGAAAAACCTCCCATACATCCACAAGAGAGCCCCGGTATCACACCGGGGCTTTCCTGCGCTGTAACGCTGCCGGATATCTTACGAACCTGTACGGAGGAGGGGCTTGCTGTGAGAAGCCGGAACTGCTGTACAGGAGGAACTCCGTCTGCCGAAAATGCAGAATTCAAGAACGCCACCGGGGTTCTTGCTGCGACGTGCACGGCGGGATATACTGGAAGTGATGTATCTGTAACGAATAGTAATATTGCGGATATATCATAGGAATTAAAAGTATGCTTTGCTACAATAATAGCGGAATTATCTGTAAACCGATGGAGGAGATGCCATGGACTACGAAATGAAGTTTTCAGGACGTCTTTCTGCCTTGCGGCAAAGAAAAGATATTTCCGCCAGAGAGCTGAGTCTGTCCCTGGGGATGAATGCCGGGTATATCAACCGCATTGAGCAGGGGAAGGCACTTCCGACCATGAAGATCTTTTTCATGATTTGCAGGAGTCTGGAGGTGACACCCATGGAATTCTTTAACTTTGAAATCAGCCGTCCGGCAGAGATACGGAAGCTGGATGCATATCTGTGCCATCTGAACGAGCGGCAGTTCGCGGATGTGTCCGGAATCGTGACAGATCTGAGCAGGCTGAACAGAGGACACAGATAGGAAAAACGGAAGTGTTTGCAGAGGCTTCGAGGCAATTCGGAACCCGTCTGTTTCGCCTGGCAGAAGGACAGGCATAACAGGCGGGTTTTGTTCATTCTCTTTGTTCGTTTTTTATTCTGTTTATTTATTTTCTTTGTTCATTTTTACTTGACAAGCTGAGAACTGGCAGGTATAATGAAAACACATTTGAATAAATGTTCAAATGTTAAAACGGAATGCGGTCGTGTTCCGGGATAGTAAAGAGCGGCAGAGGAGGCCTGTTATGAAGAAGACATACGCGATTGAAGTGGATTGTGCCAATTGTGCAGCTAAGATGGAAGAGGCAGCGAAGAAGACCGAAGGTGTGAAGGACGCCACTGTCAGCTTTATGACGCTGAAAATGAAGGTGGAATTTGAAGAAGGCGCGGATCCGGCGGAAGTTATGCCCCGTGTGCTGAAAAACTGCAGGGCTGTGGAAGACGAATGCGAGATCCATTTCTAAGTACGCAGGCGAGCTGGCGGGGGCTGTTTTTATGAACCAGAAACAGAAGAAAAATCTGATAAGAATCCTTTCCGCAGCGGCCTGCCTGATTGTGCTCCGTCTGCTGGAGGGGAGGCTTCCGGCCTGGTGGCTGAAGCTTGCTCTTTATATGATCCCTTATCTGATTGTAGGTCATGACATTCTGCGGAAAGCATGGCACGGCATACGGAACCGGCAGATCTTTGACGAAAACTTCCTGATGACGGTGGCAACCATCGGAGCCATCGGGGCAGGAATTTACCGGGGGATGCACGGCGGAGAGGATGATTACCTGGAAGCAGTAGCGGTGATGCTGCTGTATCAGGTCGGGGAACTGTTCCAGAGTATTGCGGTTGGCCGTTCGCGGAAAAATATCAGCAGCCTGATGGATATACGGCCGGATATTGCACATCTGGAAGGGGAAAACGGGGAGCTTGAGGATGTGGATCCGGAGGAAGTGGAAACCGGCAGCCTGATCGTGGTACAGCCCGGAGAGAAGATTCCTCTGGACGGCATCGTCGAAGAAGGTGTTTCCACACTGGATACAGCCGCCCTGACAGGGGAAAGTGTGCCGCGGGATGCGGGACCGGGAAGCCAGGTATTGAGCGGCTGCGTAAACCGGAACGGCGTCCTGAAGATCCGCACTACGGCTGAATTCGACGAATCCACTGCATCCAAAGTGCTGGAACTGGTGGAAAACGCTGCTTCGCGGAAATCCCGTTCCGAACAGTTTATTACACGTTTTGCCAGGGTGTATACCCCTGCGGTCTGTGCCGGCGCTCTGGCCCTGGCCCTGATTCCGCCGCTTGTTCTTCTGGCGCGGGGGATGGCCCCCCAGCCGTTCGAGTGGATTTACCGGGCCTGTACCTTCCTGGTGATCAGCTGCCCCTGCGCAGTGGTGATCAGTATCCCTCTTACTTTTTTTGCGGGACTTGGAGGAGCCAGCAGTCAGGGTGTCCTGGTGAAGGGTTCCAATTTCCTGGAGATTCTGGCTACCGTCCGGACCGTTGTTTTTGACAAAACCGGGACAATTACAAAAGGGAACTTTGTCGTTACGGATGTTCACCACAGCCCGTTTCCCAGAGAGAAAATTCTGGAGACCGCTGCCCATGCGGAGGGATATTCCACCCATCCCATCAGCCAGAGCCTGCGTGAGGCATATGGCGGTGAGGTGAACCTGAGCCGTGTAACGGAGGTGGAAGAGATATCCGGTCATGGCCTGACCGGGCGGGTAGATGGAATTTCCGTAGCGGCCGGGAACCGCCGGCTGATGGAAAAGCTGGGAATTCCGAGCGTGGACTGTCACTGCCCCGGGACCATCGTGCATATGGCAATCGATGGAAACTATGCCGGACATATCGTAATCTCCGATGAACTGAAGCCGGAAGCCAGAGAGGCCATGGATCTTCTGAAGCGAAGCGGAATCGAAAGGACAGTTATGCTGACCGGGGATACCGAGCAGGTGGCGAAGGCTGTGGCAGAGGAAACCGGCATCGATGAATATCACGCAGGCCTGCTGCCGGCAGATAAAGTCGAATGGGTCGAAAAGCTGCTGGCGGATCCCCGGCGGAAAGGAAGGCTGGCTTTCGTGGGAGATGGCATCAATGATGCGCCGGTTCTTTCCCGGGCGGATATCGGTATTGCCATGGGAGCGCTGGGGTCTGACGCAGCTATTGAAGCCGCTGACGTAGTACTGATGGATGACGACCCCCGGAAGATTGCGAAAGCCATGCGGATTTCCCGGAAATGCCTGGGAATCGTCCGTCAGAACATTGTTTTTGCCCTGGGTGTCAAGTTCTTCTGTCTCATCCTGGGAGCTGTCGGCGTCGCCAATATGTGGGTTGCCATTCTGGCGGATGTCGGTGTAATGATTCTTTGCGTATGCAATGCGATCCGTGCGCTGTTTACCAAAAATGTATAAGAAGCTATTTGATTTCCCGGGGGGCGCTGCAGCTGAAAGGATGAAAGGTTGCGCAACCCCGGGAAATATGCTATCGTTAGCGTGGTTAACAGAAGACGGAAAAACTCCGGAAGAAACCGGAGAAAGGAGAGGATTTCATGGAACATCAGCCGGAAAAGATGGGTGATACTCCGGTTTGCGGGCATGAATGCGAGTCTGCCGGCCGAATGATTCCGGCCGAAGAAGAATGCCAGGCTCTGGCGGAACTCTTCAAAACCTTCGGGGATCCGACCCGCATCCGGATTCTCTCGGTGCTTTCGTACGGGGAGGTTTGTGTAAACGATCTGGCGGATGCCTTATCAATGACAGCGTCCGCAATTTCTCATCAGCTTCGCCTGCTGAAACAGGCCCGGCTGGTAAAGAGCCGGCGGGATGGAAAGCTGATATACTACAGCCTGGACGATGACCATGTGCGGTCCATGTTTGCCCAGGGGCTGGATCATATTCGGGAATAGGCTCGGCAGCTGACCCGCTGTATAACATGTTTGTACAGGCGGCTGTATGTCAGCCGGGAACATAGAGGGAATAATGAAAATATTTGACACCCATGCTCATTATGACGATGACGCTTTCGACCCGGACCGGGAGGATCTGCTGGCGTCGCTCCCAACCGAAGGGATCTGCGGAGTAGCCAATGTAGGCTACAAAAAGCAGTCCATCGAGGCGACCCACGCACTGGCGGACCGGTACGATTATATATATGAAGTTCTGGGGTTTCACCCGGATGAGACCTGGGAGATGGAAGCGGAAAAGGATGAAATTCTTCCCTGGCTTTCTGCACAGCTGGATCGTCCGAAGGTGATCGCTCTTGGAGAAATCGGCCTGGATTATTACTGGGATAAAACCGAACGGGAGATTCAGAAGAAATGGTTCCGTGCCCAGCTTTCTCTGGCGAAGGAAAAGAATCTTCCGATTGTCATTCACAGCCGGGAAGCGGCACAGGATACGCTGGAGATTCTGAAGGAAGCGGCACCGGCTCCCGGGACACTGGTGATGCACTGCTTCAGCTACAGCCGGGAGATGGCAGATATTTATCTGAAAATGGGATACTATCTGGGAATCGGCGGTGTAGCCACTTTCCAGAACGCGAAAAAACTGAAGGAAGTTGTGGCTGCCGCGCCGATCGGACAGATCCTTCTGGAAACGGACTGCCCGTATCTTACACCGGCTCCTTTCCGCGGGAAGCGCAATGATTCCCGGAAAATTTCCCTGGTTATCAAAGCCATCGCGGAACTGAAGGGAATGGAAGAAGAGGAGGTCGCCGGGATCTGCCTGGAGAACGCGTACAGGTTTTACCGGCTTCCACAGGGAAAAGACGGCGTGAAATGATTCCGCACTGTTGTTGCAGAGAGTCTGCCTGAAAGGAGGAGCACATGCCCACACCGGATCTGGGAAATCCGAAACGGACCATAGAAATACTGCAGAAATACCGGTTCTCTTTTCAGAAAAGATACGGGCAGAACTTTCTGATTGATCCGCATGTACTGGAGAAGATTGTGGCAGCTGCCGAAGTCGGTAAGGAAGATCTGGTGCTGGAGATCGGTCCCGGGATCGGAACGCTGACACAGTATCTTGCCGCGGCAGCACGGAAAGTCATTGCGGTGGAAATTGATGACAGGCTGCTGCCGGTTCTGGAAGAAACACTGGCGGGATATGATAACGTGGAAGTGCTGCATGCAGATATCCTGAAGGTAGATGTCAGGCAGCTCGCGGAGGAAAAGAACGGGGGAAGGCCGCTGAAGGTGGTGGCTAATCTGCCGTACTACATTACCACTCCCATCATTATGTCCCTGTTCGAATCCCATGTTCCTCTGGAAAGTATGACTGTGATGGTGCAGAAAGAGGTTGCGGATCGTATGAAGGCCGGACCCGGCAGCAAAGACTACGGGGCTCTTTCTCTTGCGGTGCAGTACTATGCGGAACCGTATCTGGCAGCGAATGTACCTCTGAACTGTTTCATGCCGCGCCCCGCGGTGGGGTCAGCTGTGATCCGCCTGTCCGGGCGGCCGAAACCCCCGGTACAGGTAAGGGAGGAAGCTCTGCTGTTCGGGCTGATCCGTGCTGCTTTCAATCAGCGGAGAAAGACCTTGATGAATGCCCTCCGTAATGCACAGGAACTGGGATATACCAAAGAAGAGATCGAAAAGGCGATGAAAGCTGCCGGTCTTCCGGAGCGGGTCCGGGGCGAGGAACTGTCCCTGGCACAGTTCGCAATGCTTGCGGATGCCCTGGGGGAAGAAAGAGAGAACAATGAATGACAGAAAGATGCCTTTTGGAGAGGCATTCGGAAAACTGCAGAGCCGATTCTTCGAAGGGACAGGATGGGTTCAGGAAAAACTGAAAACCCTGGGCGGGAAGAAAGCGGACATATCTCAGAAAAAAGAGGGAGTGGAGGATCTGGAAGCCTCGATCCGTGAAGGAACCCAGAGACGGATCGTTGTGGCTTTAGCGGTACTTCTGGCCATTTCCGTACTGGTTCTTCTGGTACGGGCTGTCCGCTCAAACCGTGAATATGGCAATTTTTCGGTATCCTGGGAGAAGACAATGGGCGAAGGCGAAGCCTCCTACTATCCCTATGCCAGCCAGGTGCTGAAAGTGACGGGCGAAGGGATTTCGTCCGTCAATACCAATGGTGAACTGCTGTGGAGCTACGGCTCCTCTATGATAAATCCAAAGGTCTATATCCGCGGAAATTTCGGTGCGGTGGTGGACCTGCAGTCGGAAACAGCCGTTATTTTTAATCGGGAAGGCGTGACGGGCGAGGTTTCCGCCACTCTGCCGATTCTGGATTTTACGGTTTCTTCCCATGGGGTTCTGGCGCTCGAACTGGACGAAGGGAACGTAAACTACATTTATTTCTACGACAATACCGGGAAGGTACTGGATATCCGCATCAAAACCATGCTTTCCGGAGATGGATTCCCACTGGATCTTTCTCTTTCGCCGACAGGCACCGGGCTGCTGGCCTCTATGGTATATCTGGATCAGGGAAGTATGCAGAACCGTCTGGTCTTCTACAATTTTGATGTAGGGAAAAGTGAGCATGACCGTATCGTGGGCGAATTTGCCTACGGAAGCACCATGTTCCCGGAGGCGCAGTACCTGAACGATAAAGCCGCGGTAGCCTTTGGAGATGACCAGGTGAATTTCTATTCCCTCCGCAATGAGAGCCGTCCGACGCTGGTCCGCAGCATTCCGTATGAGAAAGACATCTACAGCGTCTTTACGGGAACGGACCGGGCAGGGGTGATCAGCGAAGCGGAAAACGGCCGCATTCTTACTGTCTATGATGCCGCAGGCAAGGAAATATACCATACTGATATCACCTTTGATTATACCAGTGCGGAGTTTTCCGGGAAATATACACTCCTGTACAACGGAAGCGACTGCAGGGTCTTTACGGAAAAAGGGAAGCTTCGCTTCCACGGCGGCCTGGGCGGTGCGGTCCGCAAGGTGATAATGACAGGGGATGACAGCTGCCTGCTGTTTGCCGGAAGTGACATGAAAAAGCTTCGCTTCCGTTAAAGTTCAGGGCGTTCAGGGAAGGGGAGGAACCTTATGAAGCTGCGGACGAAGATGGTGGTCGCGTTTCTGCTGGTAATTATTCTGCCGGTGGCGCTGCTGATGCTTTCCATGCTGCTGATGAACCGCTTTATGGTGATTCCGAAGCTGCAGGACCTGCCGCCGGATTATCATGCGCTCATGTTTCAGATTGGTCTTATGAGCCTGCTGGTGCTGATCATCACAGCCCTGCTTCTTACGAGCTGGCTGTACAGTGCGATTCTGCGTCCCCTGGCTACGCTGCAGAAAGCCACGCAGGCGATTAAGGAAGGAAATCTGGACTTTTCCCTGGAGGTGGACGGGCACGATGAGATCAGCGAGCTGTGCCAGGATTTTGAAGCCATGCGGGTCCGGCTCAAGCAAAGTGCAGAGGAAAAGATCCAGTTTGACCGGGAGAATAAAATCCTGATCAGCAATATCTCTCACGACCTGAAAACGCCGCTTACGGCTGTCAAAGGATACTGCGAGGGAATCTTTGACGGAGTAGCCTCCACCCCGGAGAGGATTGATAAGTACATCCATACGATATACAATAAAGCCTGCGATATGGAGAAACTGATCGATGAGCTGTCCTTGTATTCCAAGATCGATACCAACCGGATCCCCTACAACTTTAAAGTCCTTCCCGCGAAAGAATATTTCGGGGACTGCGTGGAGGAACTGACCGTGGAACTGGAGAGCCGGAATATAGAACTGGCCTATTCCAATACGCTGGCAGATGAAACAGCAATCGTCGGGGATGCAGAACAGCTCAAAAGGGTGGTCAGCAATATTGTCAGCAATTCCATTAAATATATGGATAAGAAGAAGGGGATGATCTTCCTGCGCCTGAGGGACGACGGGGATTATGTCCGGGTAGAGATTGAAGACAACGGGAAAGGGATCGCCGCGAAGGACATTCCCTATATTTTCGACCGGTTTTACCGTACAGATTCTTCCAGAAATTCCTCCACGGGCGGCAGCGGGATTGGCCTGTCGATTGTAAAGAAGATCGTGGAGGACCATGGAGGCCGGATCTGGGCCACAAGCAAAGAGGGAATCGGGACGATCATGCATTTTGTACTGAGAAAATACCAGGAGGGTTCAAATGAGTAAGATTCTGATTGTGGAAGATGAGGAAAGCATCGCCGAGCTGGAGAAGGATTATCTGGAGCTTTCCGGATTCGAAGTGGAAATTGAAAGCCAGGGAGATACGGGACTTGCCCGGGCGCTGGAGGAGGATTTTGACCTCTTTATTCTGGACCTGATGCTTCCCGGCGTGGACGGCTTTGAAATCTGCAAAAAGATCCGGGCAAAGAAGGACACGCCGATTCTTATGGTATCTGCCAAAAAGGATGATATTGATAAAATCCACGGCCTGGGTCTGGGGGCAGATGATTATATTACAAAACCTTTCTCACCCAGCGAGCTGGTAGCACGGGTCAAAGCGCATATTTCCCGCTACGAACGTCTGATCGGGAATGTCCAGAAAAATGAAATTATAGAAATCCGCGGTCTGAAGATCGACAAGACCGCCAGACGGGTATTTGTCAACGGTGAAGAAAAGGCTTTTACCACCAAGGAATTCGATCTGCTGACCTTCCTTGCATCGAACCCGAACCGGGTGTTTACCAAGGAAGAACTCTTCAGCAATATCTGGGATATGGAATCCATCGGGGATATCGCCACCGTCACGGTACACATCAAAAAAATCCGCGAGAAAATCGAGATGGATACCTCCAAACCGCAGTACATCGAAACAATCTGGGGCGTGGGTTACCGCTTTAAAATCTGAGCAATGACGCAGAGAGATCATTCCATTGCCTCACTGTCTTACCTTTATACCAAGAAAGAGTTTCGCCTTAGCGAAACTCTCGCGCGGTGCGCGGCCGGCTTCGCCGGCAAAATACCTTTACGCGCACCTGCGCATCCCACGGAGTGTTTTTATCTCATAGGAAATCCGGAGGAATTTCCTGTGAGATAAAAAAACATGGAGACAAATTCCCTGTCTCCATGTTTTTTCTTTTCAGCTTTAGCAGAGTCATCCCGGCAGTGCGTTATCCTGAGCAGCCGCTGCGCCATCTGATTCATCCGCATTCACATCCGGTTCTTCGTTTTCCGGCACATCTGTGTTTTCGTCCGGAATGATTTCACCGGGCTCTGCCGGATTCTCCTCTTCCGGAGCAGCCTGCTCTTCTGCTGCTTCGGCTGCTTTTTTCTTCCGCTTTAGTTTTTTCTTCCACTCTTTCAGGCGTTCCTTCACCTGCTTCTTATAAGCTTTGGCTTCCTGGCTCCAGTTCTCATACGCGGGATCGCCTTTGCGGCTTTCCAGCCCGCATTCCTCCGCCAGATATTTTCCGAGGAAGGATGTGGTTTTCTGGGCGCCGGGCAGATTCAGATGGTCACCGCCGTCGTAGCTTTCGGTCAGAAGGTCCAGTTCCATCTCTTCCATATGTTCCAGCAGGTTGACATAGGGGATACCTTTCTCTGCTGCCAGATTCCGGATATATTCTACACGCAGACTGGAATAGTTAACCGGTGAAGGGGAACTGTAGAAAACGACCTTGATATCATTTTTCCGGCAAAGCTCCAGGATTTTGTCTAAATAGAAAAGATTGATCCTGGGAAGCTGAATATTGTTCAGGTTTTCCTCCTGCCGCTCGTCCAGCTCTTCATAGAGCACATCTGTTACGATGTGGAAACCCTTGGGCCATTCCCTTTCCCTGGCTTTGACGACATCGGAGTTGAAGACGGTCCGCCAGGAACTGTGGAACCGAAGAGCCGGAAACAGCTGATAGAACTGCTCAGCCAGAACCAGTTCGGCCTCTTTCATGGGCTTGTCATACCGGGAGAGCATGTAGGCTTCCCAGAGCAGGACTTTAGGCTTCTGCGTTTTCAGCAGAGATTTCAGCTCGGAGTAGGTTTCAATGATATTCTGACCCTGCATGCCGCAGTTGTAAACGGGGATTCCGTATTCGTTCCAGCATTGCAGGGGAGAAAAAGAGGTGTAGCTTTCGCTGTCCCCCATAACAATAACATCCATCTGTTCTTTGGTGGACAGTATGCCGGCGAAATTGCGGTTCCTCGTGTTGACCATGTCGTTGTTGAAAAGCCGGACCGGGTCCACCAGGAAGTTGCTGGCAATCAGAATCGCCAGCAGCGCCGGAAAGAACAGAATGTGGCATAGTTTCTTGAACATGATTGGTTCCTTTATTTCGTAAGCGTATCACATAAAATCAGGCATAGGAGACTGTATCTGATCCCGGCGGCATCAGAATCCGGCATAGATCAGGTCAACCGGAAGATAACCGGCTCCGTAGGCGCCGAGTACCAGCACAAGGACGAACAGAGTGCAGGCGCAGACCATGCGGGGCAGCGGATGCCGGAAAGGCAGCTCAGCGCCTTTCTGCTGTTTCCATTCGATGAAGCAATCCACGATAATGACGATGACCACAACAAAAAAGACGGCGCACCAGTCCGAACGGGTGATGCCCAGATGCGTCCATACGGAATCCTTAAACGGAGAGACGTAAGGCCGGAAGATGCTTAAGAACATATGCATGCCGTCGCTGAAGCCTTTCGCCCGGAAAAATAATTCTCCCGAAAAGATGATGACCCAGGTTTTTGCAATCCGCAGGGCAGCCAGCAGTTTCGGGTAACGAACGAAAAGAGAAATTTTCCGGATCTTCTCCAGAACCGGCTCCAGGATATTTTCCAGGGACAGGAAGAAGAAATAATATACGCCGTAGAAGATATAATTCCACTGGGGTCCGTGCCAGAGCCCGTTGCAGAGCCACAGAGGCAGCAGAGCCATCATACTGGAGCCAACCTTGGCCGCCTGGCGCCCGTATTTCTTACGGGTATTCCGGCTCCATTTCTTGACCGGTCCCGACAGGGTGATAGGGTAGAAGATATAGTTCTTGAACCATACGCCCAGGGAAATGTGCCAGCGCCGCCAGAATTCAGAGGCATTCTGGGCAAAGAAAGGCTGCCGGAAATTTTCCATAAGCTTCACGCCGAACATCCGGGCACTTCCGATGGCGATGTCGATGGAACCGGAAAACTCCAGATACAGCTGAATGGTATAGAGGATGGAAATACCCACCACGACATACCCGGAGTAGCTCTGATAATCGGAGAAAACAGTTTTTACGACCGTGTTCAGCCGGTCTGCTGCTACCACTTTTTTGAACAGACCCCAGAGAATGCGGATCGTGCCCTGTTCGATTTCATCCATCGTTGCCCGGCGGCATTCCCACAGGGAAGGCGCCACTTCTTCGTAGCGGCTGATAGGCCCTTCCATGATCTTGGGGAAGAAGCTTAAAAACAGCAGCATCCGGAAGAAGTTGGTTTCCGCAGGGATCCGCTTCCAGTAGACATCCGTCAGGTAGCTGACGGCTTCCATGGAATAGAAGGAAATCCCCAGGGGTACAGCCATTTTCCGGATAATAAAAGGCCGGCTGCCGGAGATGATTTCGATCACGCGGTTCAGGTTGGCCAGCGTGAAATTGGTATATTTCATGACGCCCAGCGTACCGATTACGCCGAGGATGCCAAGAATCAGCCATTTCTTCCCGGCTCCCTGCAGAGGAGCATCCGGGGCTGCCAGTTTTTTCCCGATGACCAGGCCGACCAGCCAGGTAAAAAGAGCAGTTCCTACAAGAAAGGCCAGCAGGGTGCGGCTGAAGGAAATATAAAACAGTATATTTGCCAGAAGCAAAATAACACGCCGGCCCCGCACAGGGACCAGCGAGTAAAGGATCACTGCTGCCGGAAGAAACAGCAGGATATATAAATTCCCATGATAAGCCATGACGATTTACTTGTTCTGAAGCCTTTCTACCATAGCTGCGATAGCAGCCGCGGAATTCATGTTTGCAGGAATGACTTCCGCTGTGGTGATGCGGATATCAAAAGCATCCTCCAGTTCACCGATCAGAGTGATCAGGAAAAAGGAGTTGATCAGCTGACGGTCTACCAGACCGGTCTCATTGCGGAAATCGATGTTCGGGTCAATGTCTTCGAGAATTTCCAGTACTTGTTCAAGTGTATCCATGATGTGCTTCCTTTCGCTTTATTGTAATAAT
>CACZQT010000099.1 GCA_902783295.1 uncultured Lachnospiraceae bacterium | reverse complement strand
CGGCCGCGCACCGCGCGAGAGTTTCGCCGAAGAGAAACTCTTTCCCGGGGAAAAGGCATGGAGTCAGATCCGGAAGGGCCGTCCCCGAGTTTCACAAAGGACGTACTATGAATAAAACAACGCATAAATGGTATCGCCTGGATAATGCGGCCATTATTGTTCCTTCTACGGCGAAGGGGTCGGATACCCGGGTTTTCCGCCTGGTGTGTGAACTGAAGGAAGAAGTGGATCCGGAAAAGCTGCAGAAAGCGCTGGACGATACACTGGAAGAATTTCCGCATTTGAATGTAGTGCTGCGGGAGGGGCTTTTCTGGCATTATCTCGAGGACACTTCGCTCCGCCCTGTCGTTGAAGAAGATCACCTTCCCGCCTGCGCACCGATCTACCAGCCGGGAAAGCGGTCTCTGCTCTATCGAGTGAGCTATTACGGAAAGAGAATCAACCTGGAAATGTTCCATGTGCTGGCTGACGGCAGCGGAGCGTTCACGATTTTCAAGTATCTGGTTACCGATTATCTGGCCCTGCGGCATGGGCTGCAATTTACACCGGACAAGGACAGTCTGTCTTCAGCGGAAGAGAAAAACAGCGATGCGTTCCGGCAGTTTTATACAAAGGAAACAAACAGTTCCCAGCTGAAACGGATGACAGGCATGCGCGCCTTTCAGATTCCGCAGGACAAAGACGGCGATATGAGAAACCATCTCCTGGAAGGAGTTGTTTCCGCCAGCCGGTTCATAGCGGAAGCGAAAAAAATAAATGCGACAGCCGGAGTTCTTACGGTGGCATTGTACATAGAGGCCATTCTTCAGATCATGCCGGAACGCAAACGGAAATATCCTATCGTTATCAGCGTTCCCGTAAATCTGCGTCAGTATTTTTCGTCTGCTACGACACGAAACTTCTTTGGCGTGATCAATATTACTTATTATGCTTCCGATTATGACGGGACACTGGAAAGCATTCTGAGCCATGTCAGGGAGTCCTTCAGCGAACAGCTTGAGAACGACAGCCTTCGCGGCACAATGAACAGTTATTCTGCCATTGCCCAGAACCCTGTGATCAAGCTGGTTCCCCGCGCTTTCAAAGACCGGGTGATTCACTTTGTTGCGTCCAGAGCGCTGCGTGGTACCACAGGAACCATGTCCAATATCGGGAAAATATCCATACAGCCGGAATACCTCCCTTATATCGATCACTTTTCTGCATTTATGGCTACCGCCAACATGCAGATCACTGTCTGCACGTTAGGCGACCGGATGGTTTTCGGAGCCGTTTCGGCCTATGATGAACACCGGGTTCTGGCTAATTTCTTCCGGAATCTCGTAAAACGCGGGATCGATGTGGAACTGTCGACGAACGATTACGATATCATCGAGTGACGTATTCCCGCCACTTTCACATCGCTGTGAAGTGGGGGCTTCTTGTTCGACAAGCTTTTTTACACAGGAGATTTCTCATGCAGTATTGTCAGAAATGCAATATTCATATCCGCGGCAGCAAACGGTGCTGCCCGTTGTGTCAGGGAAAGCTGACCGGCGAGGGCAGCAGTCCTGTATTTCCGGTTCTTCCCCGGAAGAAAGTCGGTCAGGTGACTTTCCTGCGCATCTGCATTTTCATCGCTCTTATTTCAGAAATTGTGCTTCTTTCCATATTCCGCCTGACAAATTACCAGGCGGGGTGGACCGGCGTCGCAATGGCTTCCGTGCTGCTTGCCCTGGCAGATATTATTCTGGCTGTGTACTATCACAGCAATGTCCTGAAGCTCATTGCTCTGGAGTTTTTCGTGGCCATGCCGGCTGCCTGGCTGTATGACCGTTATCTGGGAAATATCGGATGGAGTCTGTCTTACTTCATTCCCATCGCTTTTCTGCTTTATCCGTTTGTTATCATTCTGGTGGCAAAAAGCACGCATATTCCTGCCACGGACTATATCATTTATCTGGTAATAGGAGGACTGCTTTCCTTTCTGCAGATCATACCACTGCAGACAGGCAGGACGTCTTTTCCGGTTCTGGCGGTGGTCAGCATGGCCGTTGCCGCTGTCATTCTTGCTTTCCTGTTTGTTTTCCGTTTCCGGGCAGTCAGGCTTGCATCCTCAAAATTCCTGAACACGTGAGAAAAGAGAAATCCATTTATGCTGATTTTACATCCTAAAGAGACGATTTCGCGAATGACATCTGCTTTTTTCGAGCATACCGGAGACTTTATTGAATATGCCGTTGAAAACCACATGGAAAAAACCGGGCAGGAGGCGCCTCTTCTTGATGAGAATCCGGAAACGGGGAAATGGTACAGAATTCCCCTGGAGAGTGGCTTATCGGGCGACGGGTCGGAATATCATATCTATCTGAAAAAGGGCACGCTCCCTTTCCTGTGCCTGTTTCTTTCGGGAGGAGGAATGGCCTGGAATGCATATTCTGCTTCCCGCCCGGTAACGGGAGGCCGGATTGCCGCCGGGGTACCCAATTTCTACTGGAATAATCTGCGGCCCTTTACACAGGTCATGAATATACATTTTGGCATTACCGAAGCAGGCAATCCCCGCAATCCCTTTTCGCAGTGGAATTTCATTGTCATCACCTATGCCACGGGGGACTTTCATCTGGGCAATGGAAGTCTTCGTTATTCTTCGGAAGATGGCCGGACGAAGACACTCCATTTCCACGGCTACCGCAATTTCTGCGCTGCGATGGAGAAAGCCAGGTTGTTTTTTCCGCATCCGGACCGGCTTCTGATCGCGGGAGATTCTGCCGGGGCTTTTGCCGTTCCGGCCCTGGCTTCCGAGATCATGGAAACCTGTTATCCGGAATGCAAAGACGTTACCTTATTTTCCGACAGTGCGCTGCTTGAGCGTTCAGACTGGGTTTCTATTGTAAAAGACGTCTGGGAAGCCAGAGAACAGTTCTGGAAGCCGCTTCACACAGAAAATCCGGCGGCGGACTGGTATGAACATCTGCTGGCACGGAAACCGGAAGGTGTCCGTTTTCTTTACGCGAGTTCCACGCACGATTACCTTCTCAGTATGTTCCAGAACGAATTCCTGTCCGGCCAGTTTGCGACTGACGCAAAGATTCAGGAGGCTTATGCTCAAAGGCTTTCCGTCATGCTGTCCCGTCTTTCTTATATAGGAGTTCCTTTCGGATATTTCCTCTACGACTGGAAAAACCCGTTGTTCACTCATGGCGGGACAGTTCACACAGCGGTGCGGTATCCCTATTACTATTTCCGCAGGAAGGGCGGCGTTTCCATGGCGGAATGGCTGCATGACGGGGTATGCGGG
>CACZQT010000098.1 GCA_902783295.1 uncultured Lachnospiraceae bacterium | reverse complement strand
GGAGGACAGCCGCGTCATCGATTCCCGGCCGGCCGATAATTCGATCCGCCGCCGCAGACAGTGTGAAACCTGCGGGAAGCGTTTTACTACTTATGAAAAGATTGAAACGATTCCCATGATGGTGGTAAAAAAGGACGAGACCAGAGAGCCTTATGACCGCTCCAAGATTGAAGCGGGGCTGGTGCGCGCGTGCCACAAACGGCCGATTTCGGCGGACCGCATCGGAGAACTGGTGGATGAAATCGAAAACGAGATCATGAGCCGGGACAGGAAAGAAATTACCACTACTGAAATCGGTGAGCTGGTGATGGAAAAACTCCGCGACCTGGACGACGTGGCCTACGTCCGTTTCGCGTCGGTATACCGGGAATTCAAAGATGTGGATACTTTCCTGCGGGAGATCGAAAAACTGGCAAAGAAGAAAAAGTAAGGCCGGCTTCCAGAAAAAGAATCCCGGGGCGGATGTCTCCCGTGGGTTCGGGTCCGTGAGCTGTCCGGGGAGAGAAAAGAAGATGTTCAGGAGTCTGTATCCCAACGAAAGCATGAAATCGGCGGCGGAGATCCCGTATGATAAGCTGGCGGAACAATCGGTACGGGGGCTGATTTTTGATATCGACAATACCCTGGTGCCGCACGGGGCTCCGGCTGATGAAAAAAGCATAGCCCTGTTCGGATACATTCATTCGCTGGGGCTTCGTACCTGCCTGCTGTCCAATAACCAGAAAGACCGGGTGCTGCCCTTTGCGGAAGCGGTAGAGTCTGATTATCTTTGCAATGCTCACAAACCATCCCGAAAAGGCTACCTGAAAGCCTGTGAGATCATAGGGACGGATCCTGCAGAGACGGTCTTCATCGGGGATCAGCTGTTTACGGATATCTGGGGAGCCAATATGGCCGGGATCCGCAGCATTCTGGTCAGCCCGATCCATCCAAAGGAGGAGATCCAGATCGTTCTGAAGCGGAAGCTGGAATGGATTGTGCTTCTGGCATACCGTCACGGAGGGTACAAACGGGTTCCTCCCATCTTCCGGCCGTAAGAAAAGGTACCGGATAAACATTACGGAAATATTACAATTCTGCGTTTTTTAAAAAAATGCTTGAAAGGATATGCCTGTTCATGTAAAATTGTTTTAAGTATGCAGCTGTACGTTGGTCTCTCGGACCGGGGATGGCCCCCAGGACTCACAGGCGAGTCTTGAATGATATATCTCCCGGCGGCTGCATGAGGTGCCTGAAAAAGAATCTTTGCAGAGCAGAAGGCACCCCGGCATGAACCACAAGCAGTGAAGGAGGATGTATTTATGGCGATTACAGCCGGTGATGTAAGGAACGGCCTTACGGTGGAAGTGGAAGGCGGCGTGTATCAGGTCATTGAATTCCAGCATGTAAAGCCCGGCAAAGGCGCGGCATTTGTACGCACCAAGCTGAAGGACGTGCGGAACGGCGGCGTGGTGGAAAAAACCTTCCGTCCGACTGAAAAGCTGGAGGAAGCCAGAATCGACCGCAGCGATATGCAGTACCTGTACAACGACGGCGACCTGTATTATTTCATGGATGTAACCACCTACGATCAGATCGCGCTGAGCAAGGAACAGATCGGTGACAACCTGAAATTCGTCAAAGAGAACGAGATGTGCAAGATCATGTCCTATAAGGGCGAGGTCTTCTCGGTAGAACCGCCCACCTTTGTGGAACTGGAGATTACCGAAACGGAACCCGGCTTCAAGGGCAACACCGCTACCGGCGCAACCAAGCCGGCAATCGTGGAGACCGGCGCACAGGTTATGGTTCCGCTGTTTATTGATCAGGGAACCAAGATCAAGATCGATACCCGTACTGGTGAATATCTGTCCAGAGTATAAAACATTCTATTCTGGCATGGAACTGTGAACAGGTAAAAACCCCCCTCCTCCGGAGAGGGGTTTTAAATTCTGGTCTGGAGGAAAACATGGAAAGAAAAAATGCATGGCAGGATCTGACGCCCGCCCAGAAAGAAGAATTATCTGCGCTCTGCGAAGGCTACAAAGCATTCATCAGCAGCGCCAAGACCGAGAGAGAATGCGTGGATGAAAGCATCCGCCTGGCGGAAGAAAAAGGCTATGTCCCGCTGCAGGATGTCATCAAAGAAGGCCGGACCTTAAAGGCCGGGGATAAGGTCTATGCTTCCCTCTACGGGAAGACGATCGCACTGTTTCATATCGGCACGGAACCCATGGAAAAGGGTATGAATATTCTGGGATCCCATATCGACAGTCCCCGCCTCGACCTGAAGCAGAATCCTCTGTACGAGGATACGGATCTGGTGCTTCTGGACACGCATTACTACGGCGGGATCAAGAAGTATCAGTGGCTGGCAACACCCCTGGCTCTGCACGGCGTCGTTGCGAAAAAAGACGGAACCGTCGTAAAGGTTGTGATCGGAGACGCACCGGAAGATCCGGTCTTTGTTATCACGGATCTTCTGCCTCATCTTGGCGCGCATCAGATGAGCAAAAAAGCCAATGAGTTCATTCCCGGTGAGGATCTGAATGTCCTGGTGGGACATGAGCCGGCGAAGAAGGACAAAGAGGCAGCCGAAGCAGAAGAAGGCACCAAAGAGGGAAAGAAGCAGAAAGAGGCTGTAAAGGCGAACATTCTCCGGATTCTGGAGGAACAGCTGGGAATTGAAGAGGAAGATTTCCTTTCCGCTGAAATCGAAGTGGTTCCTGCCGGACCTGCCAGGGATCTGGGTTTTGACCGCAGTATGGTACTGGGCTACGGCCAGGATGACCGTATCTGCGCTTATACCTCTCTGGCTGCCATGCTGGAAATCCCCACACCTGCCCGTACGGCAGTCTGCCTGTTCACTGATAAAGAAGAAGTAGGTTCCATCGGCGCCACCGGTGCACAGTCCCGCTTCTTCGAAAACGCGGTAGCGGAAATTATGGACCGTCTGGGCCAGCTTTCCGATCTGTCCCTGCGGCGTGCCCTGGCGAACTCCAGAATGCTGTCTTCGGACGTCAGCGCGGGCTTCGATCCCGACTTCCCTTCCGTGAACGAAAAGAATAATTCCGCTTATCTGGGACGCGGCCTTGTATTCAACAAGTACACCGGCGCCAGGGGCAAATCGGGCTCCAACGATGCTTCTGCGGAATACATGGCACATATGCGGAAGGTCATGGACGATGCCGGCGTAGCCTGGCAGACCGCGGAACTGGGGAAGGTGGATGAAGGCGGCGGCGGTACCATCGCCTATATCTCCGCCAACTACGGCATGTCCGTAATCGACAGCGGCATTGCCATCCTCTCCATGCATGCGCCCTGGGAAGTATCCAGCAAAGTGGATATTTATGAAGGTAAAAAAGGGTATGCCGCATTTCTCATGAATGCCTGATGAAGCTGCAGGCTTCCTGACAAGGCAGAAATGAAAGCCCTATCTTGTGGAAAAGCACTTTCACTTACTATATATAAGACAAGCGGAAGATTTTCTAAAGAAAATATAAAAATGCAAAGAACCGCTTGCAAATGATTATTCCTTCATGTATAATGTCATTGTCGAAAGGCAAATTCTATCGTTGTCCATCCGAAAGGGAGGGCAAACCGAGTAAAGAAGAAAACCTGCAGGCTGCGGCAGGAGCAGTGATCGCCCCCGCACACCTGCAGGCTTTCTTCGTCTTCTGCCCAATTTCCTGTCACATCCCCGCCTGCCACTCACCTAAAGCATGCTAAAAGTGAGTCTTCAACTTGCTGACACTCACTGACGACCAAGAGGCTGCCAGGATCGCTTTACTGCAGAAATCACAAACTGACTGACCGGCTCACCAGATGAGCGGTACGTTCACAATCTCACCGGATAAGTGACGCGTCCTCGAGCTTACCGGATAAGTGGTGCGTTCACGATATTGTCTCACCGCAGGACGGTGTCGGAGGGGCTGCCGGGTTCTAGCCGCCTCATCTTGGCTTCTCGGGCGTCGCTCGATAT
>CACZQT010000097.1 GCA_902783295.1 uncultured Lachnospiraceae bacterium | reverse complement strand
TATGTAGAAGGAATGGAATTAGGTGTTATTTCCGAAAGGAAGAAAACCTGCCGGCTCATCGAAGCCCAGGTCGACAGAATAAGCCGGCTGGTGGAGGACATTCTTACAATGTCAAGAATTGAAAGCAGAGCAATTGTCCTCCGCAGAGAAAAACTGGAAGTCAGTGAATTGATACAGGACTGCCTGCTGCCGTTTGAGCGGATGATATCAGAACGCCAACTCCGGATTGAACTTGATCTGCAGTCCGGACAGGATGATGGATCGTACCAATTCCTGTAAACGTAAAAAAGCTGAACGATCGCAGTTCCTGCGAGACGTTCAGCTTTTACAACGGGGAAGAGGTGCTAAAGCTTCTGGGGTGTGCTCCGATTACAAAAATCGGAATCGGGTTTCTTCTGGTTTATTTCACGGTTACAGCCTTCCCGGCGTTTGCCTTTGTGAAATACTGCGTATACTTTTTAATATACGTTTTATTCTGGGATGCTGTCCCGACTTTTACCTGAATGGTGGTGATTTTGGAACTCTTCAGGCTGTTCTTTACGCTCTTTTTGGTCAGGTTCTTTGTCTTGAGCACGATCTTGGCTGCCGGCGAGCCCTGGAAGGCTTTGGGGGCAATCGTCTTGATATTCTTGCTGAATGTGACAGTGCGGATTTTGGATCCAGTAAAGGCCTTAGCGCCGGCAGTGGTCACTTTATAGGTCTTTCCCTGGATTTTGACAGTGGCCGGAACCGTCAGGCTCTTCTGATTTTTGGCCAGTGTCAGCGTCACGGTTCCCGCCGCAGAGCCGGAGGCCAGTTTCGTAATCTTATACTTGCTGCCATCCACCATTTTGCTGCTGCCCTTCTTTACTTCCTTTTCCCATTTGGCATACAGGCGGCAGACGTGCGTTTCCGCTGCATCGTAAGGGTTATCACTGAACTTATTTACAGTTTCTTTGATGCTGGTAACCGGAGTCTTGTATGCGGCATCCTCGTACCAGCCCAGGAAGACATAGCCCTTCCGTACAGGAACATAGGCTTTTCCCTTCTTGAACTGCTCATCTACCACGCCGGCCTGCAGGTCCTTGTCAAAGTACTGTCTGCTGTTGTCCACCTCGTAAATGCGGGTGGCATAGCCGCCGATGGTTCCGCCGCAGGCATCAAAGGTCAGAGTGCGGCCGGGTTTGTACTGGAACTGGATTTTATAATGCGCAGTTTCGGGGTAGTGGGCATGGTAGCCGACGGTTTTTCCGGCCCAGTTGTCCAGCCAGGGATGAAACTCCACCTGGTTATCTATCCAGCCTTCCCAGTAATTGCCGTGCCAGCTGGCCGAATCGCTGCTCCTATAGGTGGCGGTCGATGTCTCCACCGCAGCGCCGCTGAAATAAAAACCTTCGATATACGGCCGGCGGACACTCAGTGTCACAGGCATATCCTGGCCCTGATGATTGGCGATGGAATTGGCAATGGCATCGGATGCGAAAACGACGGACGTATTGATCTCGTCTGTGTAATACGCCGCTGTGGCAGCCTCATCGGCTGTCATGTCCCTGCGTCCATTAAAGGAATACTGGAGGACGGTTTCTACCGGGGCTTCAGAGGGGAGATAGACAAATTCCAGATTTGCTGCGCCGTATACGTGACTGCCATCCTCGGTGCTGGTATAATCACCGCCGCCCCAGGACTGGACTTTTACGATGTCATTCCCCACGATTTCGAATTCCTGAATATACAGGTTTTCCCCGCTTGTCTGGTTGGGCACTCCGTATGCAGCGGTTTTGTTCACCTGTACATGTTTTTGGCCATCGTCCGAGCAGGGGAAATCCTTAGCGGAGGCGTGCCCCCACGGGCAGGCATCCGTGAAAACAAAACCCTTCATGCCCTGATATCTTCCATTGTCCGGTACGGTTACAGGAATAATTTTCACAACATCCCCGGGGAACAGCAGCGGCAGGTCATTCATGCCGCCGTTTTTTTCTTTCAGTACAGCACCGGTGGTAAGGTTTTCGAGTTTTCCGGTGGCGCAGTCAAAGGAAAAGGTGTGCGGCTCATGGGCAATCACCGGGCCGCTGGTCTTTGTCGTCTGGCGAGGCGCTGCCCCCACCGCACCTGCAGGGAACGGCGAAAGGAAGAAGGATAATCCCAGCAGAAGCAGTGCACCGGCAATGAGAGGAATACGGGGGATTTCTTTTTTCATTTTGTCACCTCCGGTAAAAAGAGACGATAATTTACATTTGTATTCTAGCACGAAAATACGATGATATCAATTTATTTGCAGCAGATGGCATTGCCATTTGTCGGCAGCAGAACAGGATATACCTTGACGATGGACGGCTTTACCTGTAAAATCAGTAAAATATCCTTTGATAGAGCAGGAAAAGAACATGGAAGCAGGTGAATCATAGATGAACAGAGAAGAAATTGTGGAAGAGCTGTTCCGGATGCAGGACAGAGACTATGCCCTTATGCAGATAAAAATCATTCCGACGGCAGCGGCTGACAGATTTATAGGGGTCAGAACACCAGCCCTTCGTGCTTTTGCCAAAAGCCTGAGAAAAGACAAGGATACAGAACGATTTCTATCGTGTCTGCCGCATCAGTATTTTGATGAGGACCAGCTGCACGCCTTTGTAATATCGCTGGAGGAAAATTTTGAAAAATGTGCAGCGGAAGTGGACGCATTTCTTCCCTTCATTGATAATTGGGCTACCTGTGATCAGCTTTCGCCAAAAGCATTTAAAAAGGAACCTGAGAGACTGCTTCCTTACATTCAGGGCTGGATCAAATCGGATAAGACATATACGGTCAGGTTTGCCATCGGGATGCTGATGCAGCATTTCATGGACGACAAATTCAATACGAAGTATGCGGATATGGTGGCTGAGGTCAGGTCGGAGGAATACTACATCAACATGATGATCGCATGGTATTTTGCGACTGCCCTGGCGAAGCAGTACGAACTGGTTTTGCCATATCTGGAAGAGAAGAGACTGGATGACTGGGTGCATAATAAGGCAATTCAGAAAAGCGTAGAAAGCTATAGGATCAGCGACGAACATAAGGCATATTTGAAGACATTAAAAGTGCGGCAGAGCAAATGAAGCCAATACATAAGCCCCGGGGATTCCCGGGGCTTGTTCATTGGCTTTCTGTTTCAGCGAGGCAAAAAAGTGTCTCCTGATCCTTGCTCCTTTTCGGAGGGATTTATTTCACCTTTACCTTTACTTTGACAGCCAGTCCGTTCTGCGCGTAGGCATATACATAGCAGGTGCCCTTGCTTACGCCGGTGATGTAACCCCTGGAATCGACCTTCGCTTTGCTTACGTCGGTGGATTCCCAGGCGACTTTGCGGTGAGTTGACACCTTCAGGGTGCCGGCCTTGACGGTTGCCTTTAATTTCTTGTAGGTCTTGCCGACTTTGACCGAGATGCTCTTCTTGTTCAGGGTTATGGCTGCAGGATTGCCTTTCTTTCCCTTGCCGCCATCGGTAGCCACATGAATGGTCTTGGATGTCGCCAGGACATCGCTGCCCTTTACGGCCACTACCATAAACTTGTAGTAGGTTCCTTTAGCCAGCTTCTTTCTGGTGTAGCTGGTTTTCGACTTCTTCACCGAAGTGATCTTGACGTATTTGCTCTTCTTGCCGCACTTATTGCCGTAAATGATATACTTCGTGGCTCCCGGCACCTTGCTCCAGGTAAGCTTGATGGATGATTTGGAAAGCGGAACACCCTTTGCTTTGAGCAGGGTGTAGGTGGAGCCCTTTACATCCTTCGTATCGTCTGTAACGTTCAGAATGGTATCCTGAACCTTCGTCAGCTTCGCCGGATTCTGGGGCGTGATGGCTTCCGGCTCATAGGCTGCTGTGGGAGTCGAAGCAGGCTGAGTGGGCTGAGTGGGCTGAGTAGGCTGAGTAGGCTGAGTGGGCTGTTCCTTCTTGATAATTGTAAAGCTGCCCGCTGCCGTACCGGTGTAATTTCCTTTTCCTGAAACGGTAATGGCTGCCGTTCCTGCATTGGTGTTGCCGGCATAGCCGACGGTATAATCTGTACCATTTTTCAGAGTCTTGCCGCCAAGAGTCACCACCGGTGCCGGTGTAATGGCAGCGCCGGTATAATCATATGTCGCAGGACTTACCGTTACAACAGCCCCTGACAGGGATTTCGCCACGATATCGAAAGTCCCGCTGACGTTGTCCTTATCCGAATAATTGCCTTTGCCGGTAATGGTAATCGTTGCTTTGCCGACATTTGTGTTATTGCTGTAGCTGGCCACATAGTCTGTATCCTTTACCAGGCTTGCGGCTCCCAGTTTCACAACAGGAGTCGGAAGGAGTATGCTTCCGGTGTAGGTCTGTGCCGGAGCGCTTACCACTGCGCCATTCAGGGAAGCCTTGCCGATGGTAAATGTGCCTGATTTTTTACCGGTATAGTTCCCCTTTCCGGTGACGGTCACGGTAGCGGTTCCGGCGTTTTTGTTATTAGACCAGGATACCGAATAATCCGAGGAGCCGAGGGTGGTTGAGCCCATTTTTACGGTAGGTGCCGGCTTCTGTTCTGCTCCGTTATATGTTACCGAAGGCGCCGTTACTGCAGCAGTGCTGAGATTCGCCGGTGCGATTGAATAGTTGACATCTTTTGTACCGCTATAATTTCCCTTGCCGGTCATACGGGCCACCGCGGGTCCGGCTACACCGCCGATAAAGCTGAGGTCGTAATCTGTACCCTTCACCAGCGTTTTTCCGTTGAAGGTGGCAGAAAGCTGGGACTGCGTAGCAGGCCAGGTCACATTGGAGGCTGTGGCGTTTACGCCGGAGATATCTGCAGGCTTGATAGAGAACACAGCAGACCAGGCACCGAAAACGCCTTTGGAATTAGTTCCTAAAGGAGGCAGAATTGTAAGAGTGGCTGAATTCGTGCCCGCATTGATATTGTTCTTCGCTTCCACCCGGAATGCGGTCAGCTCTTCGCTGCCGAATTTCACTACCGGCTTCGGAATGACGGCGGAACCGGTATAAGCGACGGCTGGAATCGTAACATCGCCGGCTTTCAGTCTGGAAAGGTTATACCCGTAGTCGATGGTGATCGTTTCATAGTACTCCTTGGTATTTATAAGAGCCCAGTCCAGCGCCTCATTATCCAGCGTGTACGTGTGCTTTCCGGAAAGGCTGCAGGTGTCGAGCATCTTCAGGTAGGTGTAGCCGGTACTGTTCAGGCTGGCCTGCAGGTCATTGGTTCCGTCCCCATCCATATCAAAGCTGTGGGACCAGGATGTACCAGTCGGGGCGGAAGTCTGCCCCTTCACTTTGCTGGCGCTGCTGTTGGCCAGAGCAATCAGTGTATTGTCTGCCTTCGTATCATACGCTCCCAGTTTCAACTCGTTCGAAGAAGCATTCCAGAGCGCGTAGGATCCGTCCCCCTGACTCAGGCAATAAACATTTGCCGTGACCGCAGTGCTTCCCAGGATCTTGTTGTTTTGCATACTGCCGATTTTATTATAATCCGATTTCATCGAATCCCACTGAGCCTGGGTTCCTCCATAGTATACATGGGTGGTAAATGTCTCCGATCCGGACACGTCGAGATAAAAAGAAAACGAGTCGATCTCCGTCACAGTCTTCGGAAGATAGATAGTCCGGTAATTATTCAGGCACGGTTCGTCTGGTTCGTAAGTCATTCTCCGGGTCTTTGAACCTGCAGAATCTGATCCGATCCTGGTGATGCCGTTCAGATATATAAGTTTATAGTAGTTGCTGAATTTTTTATCTGTCAGCCACACAGGCTGCGACGAACTGGGAAAGGAGCCATCCGCCACACCGGTTTTGGAGGTATCGATCAGCTTGAATATAATCGCTTTCTCTATTGCACTGTCCTCTCCCGCCTGCACATTTGTTCCGACTCTGGCTGTTTCATATGTTGTGAAGTACGCCTGCACCTTTCCCGCGGAGGCAACCGCCATTCCTGCCGTAAGCAGGAAAACAGCCAGCCTTTTTGCCATTTTCCCTCTTGTTATTTTCATAGCATCCTCTCTTCCTGGCCGTCCTCGCTGAAGACGAAGCCTGATGTGATAGACAATGGTTCTTTGTTCCGGCGTATTTCAGCCGGGGACTTGGTTCTCCTGTTTCAGGCAGCTTACAGACAGGGCTGTTCTGTTACGGACCGGAACCGTCTGCCCCGCTGTTCAGTTCCCGGTCGTTCACAACAATGTTCTTCCGGGAAGCGTTGACAGCCAGCTCCAGCCGGTCTGTGAATCCGGTTTTTTCCAGCATATGCCGGATGTGGGTTTTCACCGTGTTGACCGACACCCCCAGCTTATCGGCGATCTGCTCGTTGGTCGCGCAGGTCACCAGTTCCCGCAGTACATCCAGTTCTCTTTCGGTAAATTCTTCTTTCAGCGCATTTCCGATGGCAAGATGTCCCGTATCATCGTCCCATGTGGTTTTTCCTTCCATCGTGCGGTCCATGACTTCCAGCAGGGAAAGGCTTCCATAATCCTTGTACCAGAAAGCCTCTACGCCGATTTCCTTCGCATCCGCAAGCCACCTGGCCTCTGCAGTTGAAGTGGCCAGAATGATCTTTATCTCCGGGTGTTCCTTCCGGATGATCCGGGCGGCAGTCAGCCCGTCAATCCCGCTCTGCATCAGAATATCCATGATCAGAAGATCAGCCGTATGCTTCCGGCAGTACTCCACTGCATCCTGTGCAAAAGGGAAAGAGGCAGCCAGTTCATACCGGTCGGATGAACTGCGGACTGTGGATTCCAGAAAACTTCTGGTGATCATATGATCGTCCACTACCACTGTCTTTGCTTTCTCTCCGGGCAAACGCATCACCTCCTTTGAGATGAAAAAAGCTTTGAAATAATAACCAGGACGCAATGTCTCGTCTGGTGATCATTCCAAAGCAAATATACTGTTTTTTTCACCTTTTTACATCATCCCTGAGGATGATTTCGTACGATACGGCAGCATTTTTCAGAGATTCCGACCGGATGCCGACCATGCCCGGAGCGCAAAGTCCTTCTGCGCTTCCGTCATGAATGAGTGGCCGGGGGAGTTGACGTCCGCTTGCGAGTTTTGTTCTGAGGCAGAATTAGTATCAGCAGGAATCCATCCTCCGTGAGAATGGTCATCTGTCCTCCTGCTTCCTCCACTTTCCGACGCAATGAAAGCAGACCCCCTGTTTCCACCACAGGATGATCCGGCGGCGTTCCGTTATTGGTAAGTGCGATCCTGAGATTGTCTGAGGCTGCTCCTGTTCCCGGATTATTTCCTGCTGTTTCTGCTTTGTTTTCTTCGGACTCTTCCGGATTCTCTTGAATCGTGACCTGCAGTTCGCTGCCGCCTGCGTGCTTCACAGTATTGGCCGCGCATTCGCTGACAGCCAGACCCAGAATATTAAGCAGCTCTTCATCCTCCGGTATTCGTCCTTCGGTTTTCACCTGGACGCCGATCCCCTCGGCTATCCGGAGAGCTTTTCTGAACGGGTCGCGCCTTCCTGCCTGCTCCTCTGCCTCCTGAAGCAGATAGCGGTTTGTACGTTGTATCATCTCCAGAAGATCATCTTCCTTTACGGCTCCCGGATTTTCCAGATAATACCGGCAGTGCAGAAGCAGGCTTCCCAGGCTGTCATGGACTTCTATCCGGGCGGAAAGCTTTTCCTGTGCGACAAGCATATCAGCCGCTCTGACCTGGTAGGCCTTCAGGCGGTATTGTATGTCCTTCAGCTTCTCATTCTGCGAGGACAGACTCTCCCGGACTCTGGCCAGCTCTGTAATGTCGGAGGCGGTGATCTGTACTTTCGGCTCCTGATCAACCCTTACGTCTTTCCTGGAAAAGAGCAGAGTCTGTCCTCTTTCGGTACGGATAATAAATCTGCCGTTCTGGTTTTCACCGGCGCTTACGGCGTTCCAGAGGAGGTCTGCGTCTGAAAGGTCCTGACCTGTCAGCTGCCGGCAGGCATCATTCATGCGAAGATTGGACAGCTGTACTTCCCCGGACGGATCGCCGAAGCAGACTCCCACCGGCAGAAGATCTACCGTTTCTTTTACCGCTTCCGGCAGAGGCTGCCTCTTCCGGTACCGCAGAAGGTCTCTGAAACCGAAAAAGAGCAGAAATGCCGAAATCAGTTCAGCACATAAAATGACAAGCCATGGGAGCGAGCCGATCGCCAGAATCCACGGCCAGTCCGTGCGTGGTCTTCCATCTAAAAAAACATCCGCCGTCAGATTCAGCAGAAAGGCAAACAGTAAAAAGCCTGTCAGATAATGAAGAACGGCAGGAATCAGAGTGGCTGCCTTTCTTTTCTGCCTGAAAAAAAAGATAACAAGAGCCAACTGGCTTATGATCAGGAGCAGCTGTCCGGTGCGAAGGAGCACTCCTCCGGGCAGATAGAGAAGATCTTTTACCGGTGTCATTTGTCGTTTCCCTCCCCTGCTGATATCTTTATATACAAAAGGCCTTCTTCCTGCGAGCAGGATGCAGCAAGAGGAAGAGAGGGAATCTTCCAGGAACCGGATGGATTCATGGTAAGCCTCAGGCTGTCTCCTACCAGAACAGCCATCATTTTCGTAATATGAGGCATCATTTTCTCCGTCAGCATTTCAAAGCTGTCATAAAGATCCAGCGTCATCCGGTAGGAATACTCCTGATCTGTCAGACACTCCGCCGAGCCTGTTACGCCACAATATCCCATGTAGCGTACTACCTCATCTATGGCAAGAAGAAGCTCTCTCGCAGGAATGCTGTCTTTTTCAGAATAGGAGAGAATAAAATTGGACTTGCGTTTCACGTAAGCGTTCAGAATGCTGACTTTCGCGATCGTCTCCCGGAACGAGTCTTTGCCGGGGACGGCATTTTCCAGCAGCTTTTCCATTCTTTTCTGAACCGGGTATATGCCTGCGGCAGCTTTTTCATAGACAGCAGTTTTGGCTTCGATGCGAGCCTGTTCCTCCTTCTGTTCGTTCTCATACTGGATCAGCCTGTTTTCCAGGCCAATGGTTTCATTCGCCTCTTCCAGCTGTTCATTCAGGTGGTGAAGCTCACTTTCATCCTCTTCCCAGAATGCGTATCCACCGGCGATTTTCATCCCGGAAAGCCGAAGACCCGCTTCCGGCCAGACCGGTCCGGCCAGCGCAGCTGCAAGCTGTTCTCCGGACGCTTTTATGTGCATGGAGGTTTGGAAAACCGGATTCAGTTTTTGATCCGTAATAATCACCGGAAAATCCAGATGGGCAAAGAAACCAGCGTAATTGTCATTGTATGGAATCAGCCGGCTGCGGATGCATGTTTCAAATATACCCATAAAGCAGAAAATACAGATAATCGGATATGTCCAGAGGGCAAGCTGCACCCAGTCCTTCATAATGCGCATACATTTCAGCAGAACGGGAATCAGGCAGAGGAAAAAAAGCGGACCTGCTGCCTGCTTCCAGCTTTTATGACGGGCAGAGAAGCCCAGCAGGCAGAAAACCCCTCCTGTAATTGTAACACCCACCCAAATGTATACCAGATAATACAGGATCCCATGAATATATGGATCCATGTCGCTCCAGACAGCTGCGCCTTCTGCCGCCGGATAAAATGCCAGATGATGAAAATCATTGGTCAGGACGGCTGCCGTGATCAGTATAGCCGGGATCAGAATGAACTCGTCGGAAAAAGGAAGTCTGCCGCGCCGGCCTGTCAGGGAGAGACAGCAGAGCAGAAAAAGGGTGGGGATCAAAAGCACAGGAATATAAGAAGCGTACCAGGAGATCCTGATGAGAAAAACAGGCATCACGATGCGGTACTTGATAACGGTGATGAGCAGGTGAACAATCATCAGCAGTCCGGAGGCAATGATGTACCGCCTGCCAGGAGATGGAAGCAGCCTCCGGTATGCAGACTGGATCCAGAACAGAACCAGACCGGCATAGAGGCAGTAGATCACACAGAACTGCAGGGTCTCGGTTATCGGCCCCCATGGCCGGTCAACAAATGGATTCAGCCAGACAGCCGAATAATGGATTACGCCTCCCAGAAAAATAAGGGCGACAAATACAGCAGTTGTCAGATTCTGATTTCGGGACCGCATCTTTCCCTCCCATTCCATTGTTTCACAACCTGCGTTTATAAACATTTTTACCGCAAAAGCTTCTTTTCTGCAATATGGGAACGAATATATTGATCGTCGGATGAACTGCCGATGAACCTGATTATCCGTTTATTTCTGACTGTAAATTCTTTGTCTTGACAGGCAGACAGCCAATGGCTACAATTTCCGAAGTTACAGCCATGTATTCGCCGGATGGAATTCAGTGGATGTCTGCAAAGGTTATCAAAGGGATGATGGACAAAGGGATCGTAAAGGAAAATGATCCGGCATTCCTGCGATGTATATATGAAGGATCTGAAATAATACAAGTCAGACAGTGCAGGCAGAGGAAGATTCTGGAAATCTGCGAACGGAAATCAGTTATGGGGGGGAAAAGGATGAAAAACAATTTTATTACTCTGCGTGACAGGCCGGAACTCATAGACCGGGCGGCTGCCTGGTTTCACGAAAAATGGCACGTTCCGACGGAAGCCTATCTGAAATGTATGAGGGCTTATCTGGACCGGGAAACGGAATACGGATGGTATCTATGCCTGAACGATGAGAAGATTATTGGAGGGCTTGGAGTCATTGAAAACGATTTTCATGACCGGAAGGATCTGGCGCCAAATGTCTGTGCAGTATACACGGAAGAGAACTTCCGCTGTCAGGGAGTCGCCGGAATGCTGCTGAATATGGCCGTGGATGACATGCGTGCCAGAGGTATTACGCCGCTGTATTTAGTCACCGATCACATCGGCTTTTATGAGCGTTATGGCTGGGAATTCCTCTGCATGGTGCAGGGTGACGGCGAGCCGGAGATGACAAGGATGTATATTCACCGGTGAGTCACACGCGAATAAAGAACCTGCTGGCAGGAAAGAATTAAATGTATGATGTGATCAATCTCAAAAAAAAGGGGCTGTGAAAAATGATTCCTCATTTTTCACAGCCCCGTTTGATACAGATCAGATGCAGGTATATCCGCCGTCTACCGGCAGTGCAATACCTGTGATATAAGAAGAATTCTTGGAAGCCAGGAATACGACGCTGGTATCCAGTTCGCCTTCCTCGCCGTATCTCTCCATAGGAATGGTGTTCTTCGCATGCTGTACAAAGAAATCGCTCTTCAGGGTTTCTTCTGTCAGAGGCGTGTAGAAATATCCGGGGCAGATCGCGTTGACAGTGATTCCATAGGTCGCCCATTCAGCAGCCAGTGCTCTGGTAAGGTTCACGACACCGCCCTTTGCTGCATGGTAAGGAGCAGAACCCGCGATCTTGTTTCCGACAAGACCGTACATGGAAGAGATGTTGATGATCCTTCCATATTTTGCAGGGATCATTGCCTGATTGGCAACCGCACGGGCAAATTTGAAGGTGCCGAACAGGTCAATATCGAACTCGTTCTGGAACTGCTCGTCGGTGATGTGCTCAGCGTGGGCAACGGCGCCTGTACCGGCGTTGTTTACAAGAATCTCAATGCTCCCGAAGCGCTCGATCGCCTTGCGGACGGTTTCCTCGATCTGCTCGGTGTTGGTGATATCGCACTGGATGGGCATAGCCTGTACGCCATGCTTCT
>CACZQT010000096.1 GCA_902783295.1 uncultured Lachnospiraceae bacterium | reverse complement strand
TGTCCCCATGTTCCCATTGCAAAGGAGAAAAAGACAGCTGTCATGGAAAAACAGGCAGAAACACAGGCAGACAAGCAGCAGACAGATAAGCAGCAGGCAGGCAAACAGCCGCACAGACTGCGCCCGGCCAGACGGTACCGGTATACAGAGAACTACAAAATGACCATGCGTACGCTGGCCGACGGCACCGTCAAAGAAGAAGCGGAGTATGTCGGAAAATGGCTGCAGGCAGAACATTCCGCAGATGTTTATAAGAAAGCGCGGTTCTTCGCTGTCCCGGCTTCTGTTTTCTCCTTATGCGCAGGCATTCTCCTGCTCGCTGTCCAGGGCTTCGCCGTATATAACGGAGGGCTCTACGCCCTTATACCTGCGGCCATGGCCCTTTTCCCTGCAATTTATCTGCTCCTCGGTGCTCTGAAACTGCCGGCGGAAGATCGAAAACTCCAGACGGATGTCTTTCGTTTCGCCCATGAGCGGATCCGGCGGTCTTCCGCGGCAATTGCAATATTGTACGCGCTGACGCTGGTACTGACCATTGTGTTTCTGGCTGTCTCCAAAGCAAAGCCGGGAGCCATGGATCTCCTGTATTTTGTACTGGCAGCGGGAACCCCGGTCATAAATCTCCTCCTGCTTCACAGGATGAAATCCCTCCAATACCACTAATCTTCAGGAGCCTCCCTCCCCGAGGGAGGTGGCATCGCCGCAGGCGATGACGGAGGGAGTTACCAGTGCCATCAGTCTTTAATCCAACCACAAATCACATTGTATCTATATTCATAGGAGTGTATTTTGTCCATAGAATATAATCAAAAACTGATTCCTCTCGCCAAAAATCTCCGAAAAACCGCAACACCGCAGGAAAATCATCTTTGGTTTGATTTTCTTCGCAGTTATCCTGTTCGGTTTCAAAGGCAAAAGACGATAGACAACTATATTGCTGATTTTTACTGCCATAAAGCCAGGCTTATTATTGAGCTCGATGGTTCCCAGCATTATACAGAGCAGGGAATAGACTATGATGAAAAGCGAACAGTTGTTCTGAATCAGCATGGGTTGAAAATCCTTCGTTTTACGAATCTTGACATTGGTCGTCGGTTTCAGGCAGTCTGTGTGCAGATTGATGAAACTGTAAAGCAACGACTTATGTTTTCAGACTAACTGTTCTGATTCCTTTGGATTATTCCTGTTTCTGAATAGCATAAGGACTCCCTCCGTCACGGCTTCGCCGTGACACCTCCCTCAAAGAGGGAGGCTTCTGTTCCTGTCATCACACGGTATACAAAAACCCACCAGTATACAAAAACCCACGTGGCATCAGCCTGCGTGGGTTTTTCAATATCAAACTTGGGTTTTTCAATACTAAACCTGGGTTTCAACAATATCAAATGATTCACTTCATCCCGGAAAGTCTGTTCTGCTTTCTCCGGAAATCGGGCGATTATCTCCACGCCAGACAGAGGATGGCAATAAACAGGATCATTCCGCCACCGATAATGCCCATCACCGTCAGGGCTGCCAGGATCGAATACCAGGTATACCGCCAGTATTCCGACCGGGTCATCGGCTCGTCGTCATAGAGCAGCTTCTTTTTCAGAGCAGCCCTGTCCGCTTTCCGTTCCTGCCTTGTGAGGCGGAACACAGAACCCGGCATCCCGTCCACGTCCATATTGCAGATGGTACGGCCATCATCTTCAAAATCGTCTTTTCCCATATCTTTCACCACCGACTCATTTCAGTGCAGGATAGCAGGGGGGAAGGACAGGGGAACATGGGGACAGTCCCCTTGTCTTCAGGAACAAGGGGACTGTCCCCATGTTCCCCTGTCCCCCTGCCCTGCCTGCCCCCTGTCCTTCTTTTTCTTAGTCGTACAGATGACAGGCGACGAAATGTCCGCTTTCGATTTCCTTCAGCTCCGGTGTGACTTCGGAGCAGCAGGCCATGCACTTGCTGCAGCGGGTGTGGAATTTGCAGCCGGACGGCGGGTTGGCCGGCGAAGGAATGCTTCCTTCCAGGATGACTCTGTTCATCTTCACATCCGGATCCGGGATCGGTATGGAGCTGAACAGGGCTTCCGTATACGGATGCAGCGGGTTGCTGAAAATCTTCTTCTTCTCACCGTGCTCTACCAGGTTGCCCAGATACATGACGCCGATGGTATCCGAGATATGTTCCACCACGGAAAGGTCGTGGGAGATGAACAGGTAGGTCAGTCCCAGCTCGTTCTGCAGGTCCATCAGAAGGTTGATGATCTGCGCCTGGATGGAAACGTCCAGTGCGGATACGGGTTCATCGCAGACGATAAAGTCGGGTTTCAATGCAATCGAACGGGCAATGCAGATTCTCTGCCTCTGCCCGCCGGAGAACTCATGCGGATACCTGTCCTTGTGATAGGGCTGCAGACCGCAGGAGAGCATCACCTCATCGATATAATCACTGAATTCGCTCGCCGGAACAATATGGTGCTCCTTCACAGCCTCCCCGATGATCTCGTTAACCGGGAATCTGGGAGAGAGGCTGGAATACGGATCCTGGAAGATCATCTGGATCTTCGGCCGGAGTTTCCGCAGCTCCTCATGGGGTAGAGCGTGGATGTCGATGCCGTTGAACAGGATCTGGCCCGCCGTCTTATCATTCAGGCGGAGGATGGTCTTGCCGACCGTCGTTTTGCCGCAGCCGGATTCTCCGACGAGGCCCATGGTGGTGCCCCGTTTGATATTAAAGGAAATGTCATCCACCGCACGCACATAACCTACCAGCCGGGAGAACAGACCTGCTTTGATTGGGAAATACTTAAGGAGATGACTCACCTCAATCACGTTCTGGTCATCATGCTGTGCTTTGGGCAGCCCGTCCACATAGCGGATGCGCTCCTGCAGAGCCTCCAGGCTGTTCACCTGAATGCTGCCTGCAGCTGCTTTTTCCTGATTGTTCGTCTCTTCAGCCGGAGAGGTCACGGCTGCGTCTTTCTTCTTTTCTTCAGCCATCGTTTTCACTCCCCATCCTGATAAAGATAACAGGCCACTGCATGCGTCGGGGTCACATATACCATTTCCGGGTATGCCCCGCTGCACTTTCCGATGCATTTTTCACAGCGGTCCTTAAAGTAACAGTAGTTCGGCAGGTTGATGGGGTTAGGAACAGAACCCGGGATGCTGTACAGCCTCTCCGTTTCCTTCCCGACCACCGGTTTGGACGCCATCAGCCCGATGGTATACGGATGTCTGGGGTCATGGAAGATTTCGGAGGCCAGGCCTTTTTCCACAATTCTTCCTGCGTACATGACGACCACATAATCCGCCATTTCCGCGATAACACCCAGGTCATGAGTGATCAGCATAATACTGGAATTGATCCTGTCCTTCAGATTGCGCAGAAGGTCGAGGATCTGCGCCTGGATGGTCACGTCCAGAGCGGTCGTCGGCTCGTCCGCGATAATCAGCTTAGGATTGCATGCCAGGGCGATGGCAATCATGACACGCTGGCGCATGCCGCCGGAAAGCTCGTGCGGATACATTTTGTAAACGCCTTCTTTATTGGCGATGCCGACCATTTCCAGCATTTCCAGCGTACGGGCTTTCACCTGCTCGTCCGTCCAGTCCGGATAATGGAGCTTCAGCACTTCATCCACCTGCATGCCGATGCGGAATACAGGGTTCAGGGAGGTCATCGGTTCCTGGAAGATCATGGAGATCTGCGAGCCGCGGATCTTCTGCATCTCGGAAGTAGGGGTTTTGGCGATATTGTAGACGCCTTCCTTTCCGGCAAAACGGATCTCCCCTTCCACGATCTGGCCCTGGGGCCGCTGCACCAGCTGCATCAGGGACAAGGAGGTCACGCTCTTTCCGCAGCCGGATTCTCCTACGACACCGACGGTCTTCCCGATCGGAACGTCAAAGGAAATCCCGTCGACAGACTTCACGGTGCCGATATCCGTAAAGAAGTAGGTATGGAGGTTGTCAAATTCCACGACGTTGGCCGGGTCACGCATCTGGGTCATGTATTCCGAAGGATCCACATGCTTGCGGTTGCGCTGCTTTTCCAGCTCGTTGGTGATCTTACGGTTTCTCCGGGAGATGGCTGCGGATTCACGGCGCGAGATATAATTCGGCTGATTCTTTTTATCTTTCGATGCCATTTCTCTCACCTACCTTTTCATCTTCGGGTCAAACGCATCACGCAGACCGTCGCCGACAAAGTTGAAGCCCAGCACCGTCGTCAGAATCAGAGCGCCGGCAGGAATCCAGATCCACCAGGCTGTCGTCATGACGTGCATATCGGTCGCCTGGTTGATGATGGAACCCCAGGAAGCCATCGGATATTTTACGCCCAGGCCCAGGAAACCCAGCGTGGCTTCCAGAAGGATCACGCCGCCCAGGCCCATCGTGGCATTTACAATCAGCAGCGGCATTACGTTCGGCACCAGGTGCCGGAAGATCCGGCGGGACGTCCGGATGCCGGTTGCCTCTGTAGCGACCATGAAATCCTGCTCGCGCAGGGAGAGAATCTGGCCGCGGACCACACGGGCAATGCCCGTCCAGCCCAGAATGCCGATCACAACCATCAGCAGGAACAGTCTGGCCGTGGCCCCTACCTTCAGATGGTCCAGGATGGACCCAATAATGATAATGGTCGGATAAAAAGGAATCGCATTCACCAGGTCTACCAGACGCATGAGGAGTGTATCCGTCCATCCGCCGAAGTAGCCGGAAATACCGCCGAGGATGACGCCGAGGAATGTTTCAAAGAAGATGACGACAAAGCCGACCATCAGGGAAACCCGGCCGCCGTACATCAGACGGGTGATCAGATCCATGCCATACAGATCCGTTCCCAGCAGATGTTCTTTGGACGGGGGTTCCGTCACCATCAGCAGCTGTGTCTTCTGCGCGGTTTCCACATAATAGTTCCCGTTGACCAGATTGATCCGGGCGTTCGTATCCTCTCCCTGTGAATTCACAAAGGAGAAGTTGACCGTATTGGTCCGGATGGCATCGGACGTCTGGATGAGGAAATCGCTGGAAAGCTCGGTGCCTACCTGGTACGTTCCGAAGGCAATATCCGAAACCAGCATGACAGGCGTACCGCCCACCAGCAGTTCGGTTTCGCTTTCCGTTTCCTGCACTTCAAAGGTTTTTCCGTCATACTCAAAGGAGCTTTCATTATTTCCTGCTGCTTCATAGACCTTTTTGACAAATGCAAAGCTCTTTGTCAAAGGCTCGTACTCTTTCTCCAGAGGCAGGAAAGTATCATAGGCTACCAGAACACTTTCCTCGCCGGCCAGTTCAAAAACCGTTTCCTTGGCGACCGTGGAAATGTTGAAGGTATAGTCTCCTGCTTTCAGGGTCGTTTCCTTCGCTTTCTTGTCCGCTGCTCTGGCGGTCAGAGCTTCCCGGATTTCCGGCGTGTCAAACTCCGGATCGATTTTGTTGATCTTTCCGAGAAGAGCGCTGGCCACGAAACGGGCGCTCCCGATGGAATATACCGGTTTTCCACCCCGGATATCCAGAACCGTAACGGTGTAATTGGTCTTGTTGTATTCAAACGGAACCGTATCGCCGATTTCCAGCGTTTTGCCGCCTGTCTTGCCGGAAACAGCCAGCAGGAACTGGCTCCTTGCACCGGCAGGGAATTCCTCCCCTTCCGCAATCATATAGTTGGGATCCGTGTTGTACCTTCCGGTCGCGTAGGTCTTCCACTCGTAGGAATCGTGCGTAAACAGCTGCGCGATCGAGTAAGGGGAAAACAGCGGCCCTATAAAGGAGAAGGTAAACATGATCACCAGAATGATAAAGCCGACAATCGCCAGTTTGTTGCGTACGAAGCGTTTGAATACCATCATGGACGGCGAGAGGACTTTTACACGTCTTGCGTCGTCCAGTGCATACTGTTCTTCTTCCGTTTCCTGCGAGGAATTGGTTTTAGGATCTTCTGTATACATGGATCTGTTCCCCCTTCCTCATCAGTTAATCCGTACGCGGGGATCCACCACAGCGTACAGGATATCGGCAATAATCAGGCTGATCTGCGTCAGGATCATCAGGAATACCGCATAAAACATGGCAAACGGGATATCCCCGGTGATCATGGCCTGGTAGGCGATCCGCCCGATGCCCGGAATCTGGAAAATTTCTTCCGTGATCATGGCGCCGCCGAACATGTTGGGCAGCAGATAGCTCAGATAGGAAACAAGCGGAATCAGCGTGTTCCGGAAAGCATGCTTGTTGATAACTACACTTTCAGGCAGGCCTTTCGCACGCGCGGTACGGATATAATCCGTACTGAGAACCTCCAGCATGTTGGTTCTGGTATAACGCATCAGACCGCCGATGGAAAGCATGGCCAGCGTCAGCACAGGCAGGAACAGATGGTACAGAACATCCCCGACCTTCTGCATCGTTGTCATGCTGTTGTACATACGGCCGGTCAGGCCGTACAGAGGAAAGATCCCGGCTTTCACGGACAGGAAGTACTTCAGAAGTGTCGCGAGATAAAACGAGGGCAGCGAGATACAGGCCAGTGCGAAAACAGTTACAGCATAATCCGTCTTGCTGTACTGCTTCCTGGCCGCCAGAATACCCAGAGGAATACAGATTACGATTTCCAGGGCGAAGGTGATGACGTTCATCAGAACCGACCACCAGATGGATTCACGGAATACTTCCGTCACAGGACGCATATACTTCCACGAATCTCCAAAGTTCCCCCGGATGGCGTTCGCGCCCCATTTCAGGAAACCGCTCAGAATACTGCTGTCCATGCCGTAGACACGGTTCAGTTCCGCCAGCCACTCCTGGTAGGTTTTCCTTCCATTGGTGCTCGCGGCAAACTGCCTGGCCATCTTTTCTATATAAGACGCAGGCAGACATCGGATAATAGAATACATAACCAGAGACCCTGCTATAATAATGCAGATCCCCAGCAGAATTCTTCGAATCAAGAATTTCGACACATTATCACCCTTCCCATCCTTAAGACTGCGCACAGGTTTATGCAGCAGTCCCGTATAATACGCAGGGCAGCAGCGACGACTCGTTTTCAACGTACGCCGTCTGCCCCCAGACGGCGGGAAGGGAGAAGATGCCCTCATCCTTCCCGATCAGTCAGCAACCGCAATATCATCATGTGCCGGGGCAGAAAAAGCCCCGGCACACGACAAAAATCATAACCTTGAACTCAGACAGTTTTCTGCTTTGCGATCTGTTAGTTCATCTCCACGAGCTCAATGTCATGCATCCAGCCCCAGAAGGTGGTGATGTCCGGAGTCAGAGTATCGATATTGATACGCTCGGTGCTGAAGATGATGCAGTTCTGGCGCTGATAAGCCGGAATTTCAACTGCCCAGTCGATGATGATATCCAGGCACTGCTTGTACAGAGCCTTGCGGTACGCCTGGTTGTCGCTCTTACGTGCTTCCACGATGAGTTCATCCAGCTGCGCGTCACGGATGTGATAATGGTTGGAATCGCTGCCGCCTTCGCCGACAACGCCCGAGCTGTGGTAAACCTGATACATATCGGGATCGATCGTAGCACCCCAGGCCGCGCACCACAGATCCTGGGAACCGGCATCCAGAGCATCCCACAGAACGTTGGAATCAGCCGGATCGTTGATGGTCAGGGTGATGCCGATCTGCTCGAAAGCATCGCGGGCCATGGTCAGAACGGTGTAGGACGGGTGGTCGCCCTGGCCGTCGCCGGGGATGATCACTTCGAACTCGGTACGTCCGCCTTCGGGAGCTGCGGTTACCTTGCCGTCTTCTACCGTATAACCGGCAGCTTCGAACCAGGTCAGGGCAGCTGCGGAAGCAGCGGCATACTTCTCGTCAGCGGTCATTTCAGCCGTGTAGATATCATTGCCTTCTGCATCTACGGAGAAGGCCAGCTTGTAACCTTCGTCGGTTGCCTGAGGAGCAGCCCAAGAGGTGTTGGAAATCGGGTACTGGATGACGGAAGCAGCCTCGCCATAGTAGGAATCGAAAGCTACGTCACGATATACGGCCAGAACGGTGGCCAGACCCTTACGAAGAGCCTTGGAAGCGTCGGAATCCGCTACGCCGCCAACATTGACGGTATCAGCGTTCATGCCGATGTAGCCATAGCCCAGGTTGTCAACCTTGGAGGTGGTGATCACGGGACCGGTGATTTCGCCGTTGCCGTTGATTTCGCCGACTTCCGCGAAACGGGTCTTGGAACCGGTCATTTCGCCGGCGTCTACAACACCGGT
>CACZQT010000095.1 GCA_902783295.1 uncultured Lachnospiraceae bacterium | reverse complement strand
GGCCTGCCTGCCGTTTACGGCGATAAAGAGTATTTCCATGAATTTGTCACCTTCTCCCCCGGAAACAGCCGGAAGATCCTCGAGACTCTGGCCGAAGGAGGCATACTGGGAGGGCTCATGCTTTCAGAGGATGAACTCCTCTGGTGCGCGACGGAATTAAATACTGCAGAAGAAATAAAGAAGACAGCTGAGCTGGTCCGCAAAGCCCTTGCAGACGATGTCAGCTGCAGACAGCAGTAGTACTGCCCTATGAGGAGACATCATTATGAAGCTGATTTTTGAAATCGGAAAAGAAGGCAGAGGGCTTTCCCTGCTGCCGCCTTGTGATGTACCGGAAGCTTCCCTGTCGTCTTCACAGCAGAGGCAGTCGCAGCTGCACCTGCCGGAAGTTTCCGAACAGGAAATGAGCCGTCATTATACAAAACTGGCCGGGCGTACGCGCGGGCTCAACAAGGGGTTCTACCCGCTGGGCTCCTGCACGATGAAGTATAACCCGAAGCTGAATGAAGAAATGTCGGCTCTGGAAGGCTTTACTCAGATACACCCTCTTCAGGGGGATGAAACCGTCCAGGGCTGCCTGGAACTGCTTCACGACGCCGGCGGCATGCTGGCGGAAATCACCGGCATGGACGCCTTTTCCTTCCAGCCTGCTGCCGGTGCCCACGGAGAGTTTACCGGGCTTCTGCTGATCAAAGCCTGGCATGAGTCGCAGGGACACCAGAGCCGGACAAAGATCCTGGTGCCGGATTCGGCGCACGGCACAAACCCTGCCAGCGCCGCCATGTGCGGATATCAGATTGTTTCGATCCCCTCTTCGGCGGACGGGATGGTAGACCTGGAAGCGTTAAAAGCGGCGGTCGGCGAAGACACCGCCGGACTGATGCTGACGAATCCGAATACCGTAGGCCTGTTCGACAGGAACATTCTGGAGATAACCGCCATTGTGCATGAAGCCGGGGGGCTCTGCTATTACGACGGGGCCAACCTGAATGCAGTGATGGGATGGGCAAGGCCCGGCGATATGGGCTTTGACTGTATCCACAGCAATCTTCACAAGACATTTTCCACGCCGCACGGAGGCGGCGGCCCCGGTGCCGGTGCCGTAGGCTGCAAAGCCTTTCTGGCTGATTTCCTGCCGGGACCGGTAGTAAGCGGCAGCAAAGAAACAGGCTGGAAGTTCGTCACTCCGGCGAAGAGCATCGGTTCGGTGAAGCAGTTCTACGGGAATTTCCTGGTTGTCGTCCGCGCTTTCACCTATCTGCTGACGCAGGGCGGCGACGGCCTGAAGAGCGTTTCCGCAAACGCTGTCCTGAATGCGAATTATATGAAAAAGCAGCTGGAAGACACCTACGATATGGCCTATGCAGGCACCTGCATGCATGAATTTGTCATTTCCTGTGAAAATCTGAAAAAGGAAACCTCTGTGTCTGCCATGGATATCGCAAAGGGCATGATCGATTACGGCATCCACCCTCCGACAATGTATTTCCCCTTAATCGTACATGAAGCGCTCATGGTTGAGCCTACGGAAACAGAAGCGAGAGAGACTCTGGATGAAGCTATAGAAGTGATGAAGCAGCTGGCTGAGCAGGCAAAGGAAGATCCTGAAAAACTGCACGCAGCTCCGGTACGGACAGTGATAGGCCGGCCGGATGAAGTGACAGCCGCCAGGAATCCGAAACTGCGTTACCTGTTTACGGAGCAGCCGGCTGAAAACCGGTAAAGGCCAGGGAGGGAAAAAGGTGATCCGAAAGCTGTGGCAGCTGGATGCTGAAACAACCGACCCGTACCGGAATATAGCGGCGGAAAAGCTGCTTGCCGCAAACGTCAGGCCCGGAGAATGCATTCTTTATTTATGGCAGAATGAGAACACGGTAGTCATCGGCCGGAATCAGGATGCTTTCCGGGAATGCAGAATCACGGAGCTGGAGAAAGACGGCGGGCATCTGGCCCGCCGCTTCTCCGGAGGCGGAGCGGTATATCACGACCTCGGCAATCTGAATTATTCTTTTCTGGTCCGCAGACCGGATTACGATGTAAACCGGCAGATGGAAGTGATCCTGCGCGCACTGCGAAGCCTGGGTGTTCCTGCCGAAAAGACAGGACGCAACGATCTGGCCGCAGGCGGGAGCAAGCTGTCCGGAAACGCTTTTTACTATGCCGGAAACTGCTGCTGCCATCATGGAACGCTGCTTCTGGACGCTGACATAGAACGGATGGAGCGGTTCCTGCAGCCCGAGCCGGGAAAGCTGGCTGCCAACGGGGTAAAGTCGGTGCGCTCACGGGTCGGCCTGTTGAAAAATTATGTCCCGGAGCTCACCATAGCGGAAATCAAAGACAGGATCTGCCGGGCGTTTTCTGAAACCTTCGGACTCCCGGTTTCAGACTATCCTGCGGAACAGCTTCCGGAAGAGGAAATCAGCCTGCTCCGGCAGAAGCTCTGCTCCGGAGAGTGGCTGTACGGGCGGAAGAATCCCCTGTCAGAGAGCCTGGAAGGACGCTTCCCCTGGGGCGGGATCCGGATAGAATACCGCACAAAAAACGGAAAGATCGCAGAGGCAGCCGTCTGGTCCGACGCCCTGGATGCCGACTGGATTGAAAGCCTTGGATCACTGCTGCCGTCGCAGGAAGCCAGCGAGGATAACCTCTGCAGGCAGATCCGGCAGCTGGCGGCGGGCAGAAGCGCCCCGGATGATTTTTCCCTGCGGGAAACGATGAGCCGGGATATAGAAAACCTGATTGCAAAGGCACTGGGAGAAAACAATGAACGAAACGAATCATTATGACCTGATCGTGGTCGGCGCCGGACCCGGGGGCTATGAAACAGCTCTGGAAGCATCGGAAATCTACGGAATGAAAACCGTTCTGATCGAAAAGGCGGAACTGGGAGGAACCTGCCTGAACAGAGGATGTATTCCCGTGAAGGCGCTGCTCCGGGTGGCGGAAACCGCCTGTACGCTTCAGAAAGAGGGGGAAACTCTCGGCTTACAGGTACCTGAAACCTGGAAGCCAGATCTTAAGAAAATGCAGGAATGGAAAGAAACCGTACTGACGCAGCTGAGGGACGGAATCAGAAAACAGCTGAAAAAAAGCAAGGTGACGGTGATCTGCGGAACCGGGAAAATCGCCGGTCCGGGCTGTGTCACCGTTCAGAAGCCGGACGGTGAAGCAGAATCGCTCACAGCAGAAAACATCCTGATTGCCTCCGGTTCCGAACCGTCCATCCCTCCCATTCCCGGGAAAGAATCTCCCCGTGTTCTGACAAGCGACGGGCTCCTGGACCTCCGTGAAATCCCGGAAAGCCTGGTGGTGATCGGCGGAGGCGTCATCGGAATGGAAATGGCATACCTGTACAGCGCTTTAGGCACACGGGTGACTGTACTGGAGGCGCTGCCCCGGATTCTCCCGAACATGGATGAAGAAATTTCCAGAAGTCTCAAGCTGATGGCGCAGAAAGAGCGCGGCATAGAGATCCACACCGGAGCGATGGTATCCTCCATCGAGGAGCGGGAAAGCGGTCTGGTCTGCCGGTATACGGAAAAAGAAGCGGAGAAGCAGGCAGAAGGAGCCTATGTGCTGATGGCCGTCGGACGCAGGCCTTTTACAAAAGGACTTCCGGCTGAAAATGCCCCGGAAGAGATCCGCGGGATACTGCCGGAACGAGGGCCGGTACAGGTAAATGAGCATTTTGAAACGGCTGTTCCGGGAATCTATGCCATAGGGGATGTGATCGGGGGCCTGCAGCTTGCGCATGCCGCGACGGC
>CACZQT010000094.1 GCA_902783295.1 uncultured Lachnospiraceae bacterium | reverse complement strand
CCGCTTCCCCGGAAACGAAGGAAGAAACGGAGGAAACGGTTCCGGAAAACGGCAGTGAGGAGGCTTCCGAAGCGGAATCCGTGCAGGAGATACCGGAAGAAGGTGCGGAAGAAGCAGGAGAGGATGTTCAGCATGAGGGGCGCCACACTGTGATACTGGCGGCCGCTTCTAATCTGATGTATATCCTGGAGGACCAGCTTATTCCCCAGTTTGAAGAACTGAATCCGGATCTGCACGTAGAGGCAGTCTATGACAGCTCCGAAAGGCTGAAAGCCAGGATCGAAAGAGGCTCCAATTTTGACCTGTTCTTCTGTGCCAGCAAGAAACCTATGTCTCAGCTGGTAGAACAGGGCCTGATTATGGAGGATTCGGTTCATTTCCTGATGAGCAACGAGCTGGTGCTGTTCGTTCCCAGAACATCCAGACTGGGCCTGACAAGCCTCTCGGATATTTCCAAAGCGGAAAAAATCGGCATAGGAGATCCTGCAGACGTTCCGGTAGGGGAATATACGATTGAGACCCTGAAAGAGCAGGAACTGTGGGATCGCGTGAAAGAAAAAGAAGTATATTTAAGCAGCAGTGTGGATGAGCTCATCCAGTGGGTTGTGGACGGTACAGTAGACTGCGGATTTGCCTACCGGAACGATGTGATTGAACATCTGGACCAGGTGTATGTGGTAGAAGGACTGGCGCCGACTACCTACAGGATCGGCATTCTCAGCAGCACGGGACGTCTGGAATACGCGACTGCTTTTGCGGATTTTCTGGGGACCGACGCTGTTCTGGCGCAGTTTGTAGCCCACGGATTTACACTGCCCTAATATTGTAAATAAAGAAATAGAGGAAAACGATGAAAACAATTACAGAATGTATCAGGGAAGCCCTGCAGCCCGCTTTTTCTGCCTGCGGTATAGATCCGGAACTGGCCGGGGTTGTCTTAAGCAACAGACCGGATCTGTGCGAATACCAGTGCAACGGAGCCATGGCGGCCGCAAAGCGCTATCATAAGGCACCGCTGGCCATTGCCGGGGAAATCGTAGCACAGCTGGAGAACTGTCCTTTGTTTGAAAAGGCGGAAGCCGCTGCTCCCGGCTTTATCAATCTGACTCTTTCTCCGGATTTTGTAAGTGCTTATCTGCAGGATATGCAGGCGGCGCAAAAACTGGGAATGAAGCAGGCCGGTGCAGGGAAAAAGGCGATTCTGGATTACGGCGGGCCGAACGTTGCCAAACCACTGCATGTCGGTCATCTGAGGGCGGCCATCATCGGGGAAAGCCTGAAACGGATTTACCGTTTTGCAGGTTATGAAGTACTGGGTGATGTACACCTGGGGGACTGGGGACTTCAGATGGGACTGATCATAGAAGAAACCAGGCAGCGCCATCCGGAACTTCCGTATTTTGACCCGGGATTTCAGGGAGATTACCCGGCGGAAGCACCATTTACGATTTCTGATCTGGAGGAAATTTATCCGACGGCAAGCCGTAAATCCAAGGAGGACGAGGCTTTTGCTGCAGCAGCTCATGACGCTACAGTACGTCTGCAGCAGGGAGACAGAGGGTATACAGCCCTGTTCCGCCATATCCTGCGGATTTCCGTAAATGATCTGAAGAAGAATTATGAAAAGCTGAATGTCAGTTTTGATCTGTGGAAGGGTGAAAGCGACGCCCAGAAGTATATTCCTGATATGATCCGGGGATTGAAGGAAGCCGGGCTGCTGCATGAGAGCCAGGGAGCGATGGTCGTGGATGTGGCAGAAGAAGGTGACACCAAGGAGGTGCCTCCCTGCATCATCCAGAAGTCAGACGGTGCATCTCTTTACGCTACGACAGATCTGGCAACCCTGGTACAGAGAGAGCAGGATTATCATCCGGATGAAATCCTTTATGTGGTAGATAAACGCCAGGATATGCATTTTACCCAGGTCTTCCGAACAGCATATAAAGCCGGCATTATTCGTCCGGAAACAAAGCTGACCTTCCTGGGCTTTGGTACCATGAACGGAAAAGACGGCAAACCGTTCAAAACCAGGGAAGGCGGCGTCATGCGGCTGGAGCATCTGATTGCGGATATCGATGAAGCCGTTTTTGCACGGATCATGGAAAACCGCACCATGGAAGAAACAGAGGCCAGAAAGACCGCGGAAATCATCGGACTGGCAGCCCTGAAATACGGGGACCTTTCCAACCAGGCGACGAAAAACTATGTTTTTGACGTGGACCGTTTTATTTCCTTCGAAGGAAATACCGGGCCTTATATTCTCTATACACTGGTCCGCATCAAGTCCATTCTCCGCAAAGCGGAGGAGAACGGTACAAAACTTTCTGACAGACTGCGTCCGGCCGGGGATGCTTCCGAAAAGGCACTGCAGCTCCTGCTTGCGCGGGCGAATGAAGCCATTGCGGATGCCTGCGAAGGGATTGCCCCTCACAGAATCTGCCAGTACATCTACGAAGTGTCCAATGCTTTTAACAGCTTCTACCATGATCACCGGATTCTTGCTGAAGAAGATCCGGAGAAGCAGAACGGCTGGCTGGCTCTGCTGGGACTTGCCCGCAAAGTGCTGGAAACGGGGATTGATCTTCTGGGCTTTGATGCTCCGGATCAGATGTAAGGTGGTATTATGCAGGAATATCTGGATCTGTTTCTGACTTTTGCGAAGATCGGCGCGGTCACCTTTGGAGGCGGCTATGCGATGCTTCCGATCCTGTCCCGGGAGCTGGTCGATCAAAGGGGATGGGTTACGGATCAGGAACTTACAGATTACTTTGCGATCGGCCAGTGTACACCTGGAATCATTGCACTGAACGTGGCTACGTTTGTAGGTCATAAGAGGAAAAGACTGCCCGGCGGCATCGTATGTTCCATGGGGGTAGTCTTCGTTCCGCTGATCGTGATTACCATTATTGCGGCGTTCCTGAGAAATTTCGCGGAGTATCCGGTCGTGAAGAATGCTTTCGCGGGCATCCGCGTCTGCGTCTGTGTGCTGGTTGTTAATTCCGTGCTGCGGCTGTGGAAAAAGTCCGTTGTGGATATTCCCACATTATGCATTTTTCTTGCTGTATTTCTGCTGTCGGTATTCTCCTTCCTGCTTCCGGTTTCTTTCTCGCCGGTGGTGCTGGTCCTGCTTTCGGGAGCAGCCGGCCTGCTTCTGGGCCAGGTCCGTCAGAAAGGAGGCCGTAAATGATCTACCTGCAGCTGTATTTTGAATTTATCAAAGTCGGTCTGTTCTCAGTGGGAGGCGGTCTGGCAACGCTGCCTTTCCTGTATGATATCTCCCAACGGACAGGATGGTTCACTCAGGCAGATGTTGCCAATATGATCGCTGTGGGTGAATCTACTCCGGGACCGATCGGCGTCAATATGGCAACCTACGCGGGATACATGACCGGAGGGATTCCGGGCGGAATAATAACGACCCTGGGGCTGATTACACCGGCGGTCATCATTATTACGATCATCGCAAAGATTCTGAACCATTTTCTTGGAAACCGTTATGTAGAGGCGGTTTTTACAGGCCTGCGGCCTGCTTCGATTGCGCTGATTGCCTCGGCAGGAATCAGCGTGATGAAAGTAGCTCTGATGGACATCCCGGGATGGAAGACCAGCGGTAAACTGTCGGATCTTGTAATCTGGCCGGCCCTGATTCTTGCTGCCGCCATATTCGCAGGGCAGAAGAAATGGCCGAAAATTCACCCGACCGTCTGGATTCTGATTGCAGCAGTGATTGGGATTGTTTTTCGATTTGCAGAATAAAAAAAGTCAGGGGGAAGTTTCTGCCTGTTCCGGATTGCCGGAACAGGCAGAAACTTCCCCCTGACTCATTCAATATTCTTTGTACTTCACGGAAAGATCAGGAAAGAGTAATTACTCTCACCAGAGAGCTTTCTTCTTCTGCATCCGAAAGGACCCGGCAGAAGGAACGCCAGTAGCTGCCCAGGTTTTCCGAAAAAGCATCACTGTTTTTCAGCAGAATCAGTATGTCATCGGTCATTTCTGCCGTCAGACAGTCAGAAAGGGCATCCAGGTTTCTTCCGTACCATTCCGGAAGATTCAGATTCTGCTGCAGGCTGTTATGAAGTTCATCGCGGCTGTGTATCTTTTTACCATCCAAAAGAATCGTTCGCATTTTATTCCTCCCCGTAAAGCAGTTCAAACGTTTCGTAGTGATCCTCGGTATAGTAGATCAGTCCGTCCGAAGACCAGACGATCCGTTTCGCACCGCGGCTCTTTTTTCCCTGGGTATCAATGTCGCATTCAAAATACTGCCGTCCTTTTTTCTCGGGAAGGATCCCTTCATAATTCCCGAATCGGCTTCCGCCGATGGATTTGCCGGGCGCGTACGGCTCCAGGGAACCACCGGACCAGCCAAGAGCCTGCGCATCTTTTTTGGTGATGTAATTGCCGGGCAGGTGGGCGTACAGATGGAGGTATAATGCCACCTCCTCTTTGGTGTTGTAGGTACCGTCTTCAGGCAGAGAACCTACTTCCGACTCTGCAGCAATGGATCCTGCTGCGGTCCCGGAATCGCTTTCGTACAGAAGTTCGAAGGTTTCGTAATGATCCTCTGTATAGTAGATCAGGCCGTCGGAAGACCAGACAATACGTTTCGCTCCTCTTTTTTTCTCTCCCAGCGTATCGATATCACATTCAAAATACTGCCGTCCATCTTTTTCGGGAAGAATCCCTTCATAATTTCCGAAACGGCTTCCTCCGATAGACTTGCCGGGAGCATATTTTTCCAGGGAACCGCCTGACCAGCCCAGATTCTGGGCCTCCTTTTTTGTGATATAGTTCTGCGGAAGATGCCCATACAAATGCAGATACAGAGCTACTTCCTCTTTTGAATTGTAAGAGCCGTCCTCCGGGAGTACTGGAGCTGCCGTTTCACCGGAAGAACTGCTTTGTGTACTGCCTGCCGTCTGCTGCCCGCTTACGGTTTGCCCGCCGGATGTCAAAGTTCCTGCCATAGCACTGCTGCAGCCGGGGAAAACCGATAGCATCAGCAGCCAGGAAGCCAGCAGGATCAGGAATCGTTTCCTCATGAAAAATCCTCCCTCTTTTATAATCCTCCTGATCATACCATAATCCAAAGCGAACTTCAAATCCCCAGTTTCTGAATATCTGCATTCAAACGGTAATATCTTTCGCAATCCGCAGTGCCGTCAAATGCATTCCCCGGAAAACACGCCCGTCTCCGGTCGCTTTACGGCGAGGCATATGGAATGGGTT
>CACZQT010000093.1 GCA_902783295.1 uncultured Lachnospiraceae bacterium | reverse complement strand
CTCCACCACGATCAGCTTTTTCACATCAAAATGCCCGTCGTCGGTGCGGGCGATCATGGTAGAACGGTCATTGCTCGCATGCCGGCCCACCAGAACTGTCGTACAGGACATCTATATCATCCTCCTTTGGTACAATCTTCCGATGTTTCCATCTCTTTTATCCTATCACAAAGAAAACGGCTGCGCAATCATCGGATACAAATCAGTTTAAGAATCGCTCACGCTTCTTGAACTCCGGGTGCCATGACACGAAGACATAACCGCCAGGTGTCTTCCTCTCCGTCAAAGATAAACATTATTATGCAGACAGCTAATAGCTTTTCTTCATAAAATCTGTTATAATTTTCTTGTCGTTTGCCGAAATCTCAACTCGTCAATGATCGTGAACAGCCAAAGTATTTAAAGCAGGGTAGTATAATGACAATGAAACCAAAAAGCACCGACAACTTAAACTCTGAACTAAGCAGCGTTTCTTCTCTACAGCAGTTTTTATCTGAAAACGAAGAATGTTTCCAGTCATCTGACTCCACAGCTGTCATTGCAGAAATGATTCAAAAGAAAAAAATACCGAAATCAGCCCTGGCCAAAAAAGCAGGCATGAGCGGTGTCTACCTGTATCAGATCCTTTCCAGACAGCGAACCCCTTCCCGGGACCGGCTGATCTGCCTTTGCATTGGACTGCAGGCCACCCTGGACGAAACCCAGGATCTGCTCAAGCAAAGCAGGCAGGCAACTCTCTATCCAAAAGAAAAACGGGACGCAGTGATCATATACGGGATCATGAATAAACTTGAGCTGTTCGAAATCAATGATCTGCTGTTCGATGCCGGTGAAAAAACGTTGATCTGATATCGATTCGTAATATTATTTCCACTGTATCCAAAATACGATAAGGGAAGAGCCCATTCGCACAGCAGCGTGAATGGGCTCTTCCCCTGTCGACCATCTCCGCCCTGATTCGGTATGGGCACAGTTTCATCCCAAAAATTTTTATCTTTATGCAGACAGCTAATAGTCCAATCGCAGCCCACAAGATATAATCTTATTGCTTTTAGCAAAATCATTTACTCATATATCTCTGGAGGTTTTTTATGAAAAAACATGCTTGTATCTTCTCTGTTTTCTTCCTTTTACTGGGATTCATCTTGCTGCATAGCGGTTCCGTTCATGCTGCAAGCGAACCCTTTGCCATCTGCAAGACGCCGTCAGGAACCGTTATTGAACAAGGAACCCCGTTTGCCCTGGAATTTACAGTTTACCGCACATACAATCGAGAAAAACTGCACGTAGAATTATATTACGGATCCTCTTACAATGGAAATTCTATAATCGCTTCTTCTACGCCTTCCTATTCCTCCTATGATTCAAGTATCATAAACCAGACTATCAACCTGGACATTTCCGGTTATGCACCTGGTGAATATACCGTAAAGTATTACATGGAATACTTTACGCTTGGTTCTTGGCATACAGGAAGCGCTTACACAAGTAAGCTAACCATAACCAGTAGTAAATATGGTTCTTTTCCGGCCACACAGGATGGATTTACCAAAGCAACAGCTTTCACACCTGAACTGGACAAAGACTACATGAAAGCCTGGACCGCAGCCAACGACAATGATGTCTGCCTGAACAAAGTGGAAGTTCCAGAAAATGGCATGGTCACCTTAACCATGTCTGCACCACGTACCAGCAATGGAAACAACGGTAAAGTGGAATTGCTTGTCTATGCAGACGACGGCACGGTTGTCGGTGGTGCCAGACTTGGGTATCCGGAAAATGCGCTTCAGGATACCTATAACTATAAAGTCTATTTGGGAAAGGGCACATACTATTTTGATTTCAAAGCCTCCTTTAACGTAACCTCTGGTGTTATTTCCAGCGTCTATTCATTCTCTTTCGAAAAGAAGGAAGATATAGAGCTGGAGTCAAACAACAGTCGTGCTTCTGCGACGAAGCTAATAAAAGGAAAATCAGCTTTAGCATTTTTCGGAACTGATTATTCTTATGATGTGGATGAGGACGACTGGTTCCAGTTTGATGTACAGAAAGGCGAAACAATATCTTTCTGGATTGACAATTTCTTAACCCTGGATGAAACCACTGCGATTTTCAAGTTCCAGGCTCCCGGTGAAAGTGATAACTCTCTCTCTAAAGACGATGAGCTCATATATAAAGAAAAGGATATTTATCAATATACTTTCACGGCTGTACAGTCCGGCACATGTTACTTCCACCTTTATAATTACAGTAAAGAATCTATCCCTTACGCGGTTGGTTACACGACGGAGCCGTCTAAAGAAGAATTAGAGGCGAAAGCCAATCAGGCGGCAGCTGACACAGTTACAGAAAAGCTCAACGCCTTGCCGACTAATGCAGGCATGGCGGATGAAGCAACGGTAGCCAGCGCCCGCGCAGCCTATAATGCATTGACAGATGCCCAGAAAGCGCTGGTAAGCAGCGCGGCAAAGAATAAGCTGGCAGCAGCAGAAAGCCAGATCGCTGCAGAAAAGAAAGCGGCGGCTGAAGCCGAAGCTGCAAGAAAAGCAGCCGAAGCTGAAGAAGCAAGGAAAGCGGCCGAAGCTGAAGAAGCGAAAAAAGCAGCCGAATCTAAGGCTGCAGTCGAAGCTGCAGAATCGTCTGATAAGAGTTCCGCCAAGAATGTAGAAGCCTCCATTCTGAAGAACAAAAACAGCGACAGCGACGCGGCTGATTCCACATTCGGGAAGCTGAAAGCAACCGTAAAGAAAGTGAAAAACAACCAGTTGACTGTCAGTTGGGCTAAGGTATCCGGTGCCAAGAAATACATCATTTACGGAAATACCTGCGGCAAGAAGAACAAGATGAGAAAACTGTCAGAAAGCACCGGTAAATCCCTGGTTCTGAAAAAGCTGAAAAAGGGCACATATTACAAGTTCCTGGTAATCGCCACAAAGACGGTCGACGGTTATGATCAGGTGATTGCAAAGTCCAAGGTGGTACATGCAGCTACCACCGGCGGAAAGGTGACGAATCCGAAAAAAGTCACCGTCGACGCTAAGAAAGCCACGATTAAAAAAGGAAAGAGCTACACGATCAAGGCAAAACTGGTCAGCGCAGATACCAAGCTGGCTTTGAAGAAACACCGTGCTCTTAGTTTTGAATCCAGCAACACCAAAATCGCGACCGTTTCGAAAAAAGGCGTCGTAAAAGGTGTGGCAAAAGGTACCGCCACAATCTATGTGTATGCCCAGAACGGTGTATACGCAACGGTAAAGGTTACTGTTAAATAACCTGGTAGTTTTTATATCTAGTTTTAGGACATAAGGATGTGTACTTTGTCCCACAACAAGTCAGCCCCGGCCTCACTCAGTGAGAAGCCGGGGCTGACTTGTTAACATCTGTGCGGTAAAACCGTCATACGAGTATTATACTCTCATAAACAATCCTGTGTTGACCGAAATCTTATCCCAGATTACCAGTTCATATCCCGTACAGCTGTCCGTTCGATCTCCAGGCCCTTGCGGTAGTGGTCCGCAAAGGCTTCGTAGCCATCGATTTCTTCCTGGGTGGGAGCAGCTGTTGTCCCTTCCTGTCCCGCGAAAATCTTCTTTTCCAGATACTCTTCCAGGGTGGCATATTCCTTTTTGCCGTCGATCAGATATGCTGCCAGCACGGCCATGCCCCAGGGGCCGCCTTCTCCGGCATTTTTCATAACGGTTACCGGTGCGCCGACTGCCGCTGCCAAGTATCGCTGTGCCACGCCTTCCGTCTTGAACAGGCCGCCATGACCCAGGATCCGGTCTACCTTTACCTTCTCTTCTTTCAGGAGGATATCCATGCCCAGCTTGACGGCGCCAAGGGAAGCGTAAAGATGAGAGCGCATCAGGTTGGCGAGTGTAAACCGGCTTTCCGGCATTCTTGCATACAGGGGCCGGCCTTCATGAAGCCCGGTAATCCCTTCACCGGAGTAATAGCCATATGCCAGAAGTCCGCCGCAGTCCGGGTCACCGGAGAGTGAATGCGTATACAGCTTTTCGAATAATTCGCCCGTGGAAGCCTCTATGCCCATCAGTTCACAGAATTCCCCGAAGATCTTCACCCAGGCATTCAGGTCCGTCGTGCCGTTATTGGCATGGGACATGGCTACCGGATAGCCGGACGGGGTCGTTACCATATCGATTTCCCGATGCAGCTTCTTCAGCCCTTCTTCCAGGACAAGCATGGCGAAGGTACTGGTTCCGGCCGAAACATTTCCGGTACGCGGCGCCACGGAATTGGTAGCGACCATCCCCGTGCCGGCATCTCCTTCTGGAGGGCAGCAGGGAACGCCGGGTTTCAGTTCGCCCGAAGGATCCAGGTAGGCAGCGCCGGCTTCTGTCAGGCAGCCCGCTTCCTGTCCGGCTGTCAGCACCTTCGGCAGCACGTCCTTTGCCTTCCAGGTGTAACCTCTGCTCTCCACTTTCTTCTGGAAAGCCGCCATCATCTCCGCGTCATAGTCCAGCGCTTTGGAATCGATCGGGAAAATGCCGGAGGCATCGCCGATGCCTGTAACTTTTTCACCTGTCAGTTTCCAGTGGACATAGGAGTCCAGAGTTGTCACGAAATCCACGTCCTTCACATGCTCTTCCCCATCCAGCATCCGCTGGTACAGATGGGCAATGGTCCAGCGCAGAGGAATGTTGAACTGGAATTCTTCCGTAAGTTCATCTGCCGCAGCCTGTGTATTGCTGTTGCGCCAGGTCTGGAAAGGCGCCAGCTGGCGGCCTTCCGCATCCAGCGCGATATAGCCATGCATCATGGCGGAGATTCCAATCGCACCAACGGTAGTCAGTTGTATTCCATACGTTTCCTTTACGTTCTTTTTCAGATCGGCATAACAGTCCTGAATCCCTGTTTCTACTTCATCCAGTCCATAGGTCCAGATCCCGTCCACCAGGGAATTCTCCCAGTCATGAATGCCCGTGGCCAATACACTTCCCGCATGGTCTATAAGAACTGCTTTAATGCGGGTCGATCCCAGTTCAATACCCAGCGCGGTTTTTCCGGCTGTAATCACTTCCGACTGTTTCATCCCTGTTCATCCCTCCATAATGTTTATTCTTCCGGCCCCCTCCGGGAGGGAGGCTTATAACGCTGTATTCTTTGTCTCTTAGAGTTCTTCTGTTTCTATCAGGCAGGTTTTTCTGTTTCTGCCGCTGTTTCACTGTCTTCAGTTTCTGAAGCTGTTTCTGCCGCTGCCTCACTGCCTTCAGCTTCCGAAGCTATTTCTGCTGCCGGCTCACTGTCCTCT
>CACZQT010000092.1 GCA_902783295.1 uncultured Lachnospiraceae bacterium | reverse complement strand
GTGATGTCACGAACTTGTCGCTTTTTTGCGACCTATGACGGAATTATACAATGCAGTACAAAAGATTTCAAGTTTTTTTCGTATTCCCGGTTAAAAATTTGGTGTATACCCGGTTCTATTTTTTCTTTTTACAGCATAATTGCTTTTTCCAGCGCGAAGGAGTAAATCCAGGTTTCCAGGACCGGCTTTCCGAAGGCTTTTTCCAATGCTTCACGATACCGGAAAAGCTGGCCCGCATACCGGCTCTTTAAAACCTCTTCACCATCCTCAGGAGATACAGAATCTGTCTTATAGTCCCAGAGGATCAGGCCGTCTCCGGTTTCCGCAAAGGCATCAATAATCCCCTGTACCAGAACCCATTCCTCCTCCGGAAGCCCTTCCGGCACCTGCCCGTCGAGGATTGTCAGGATATCCTTCAGCGGAGTCTGCATGACAAAGGACTGTTCACGATGCAGCTTTCCTTCCTTCTCCGCCCGCAGGGCAGCCCTGCCCGGCTCCGAGCGGTAGAATCCCGCAATCTTTTCCGGCCGGATCATTTTCCGCTGCAGGGGGCTCAGTTTCCCATTCTTCAGCAGACTGTCCAGGAAGACCTTCCCCTGCCCGGGATCCGCCCCCGTGGACGGCGGAATCAGCTCCATGGCCAGATGCATGGCCGTTCCTCTCTCCGCTCCGCTTCCGAAGCGGCTCCTCCGGAGACTCTCCGGCCTTTCTCCCTCTGTTTCCTCCGAAAGGACCTTCTCCCGGAACGCCTTATCATCCTCAGGCTGCCCGGTTTCCTGCAGGAACTGACCGTTTTCCGGGACAGCCCGTTTCAGTTCTGAGACGGAATAAACCCCTTTATGAACGGCTGACGCTTCCCACGGATACCGGTATTCCATCCACTGTTTCCAGCGGCTTACCTTTTCTCCCCCGGGAGGCGCTGATCCGGCTGCTTCCAGCAGGAAATCTCTGCGGGCTGCTTCTTTCCCCCGGCCTGTTTCTTCCCTCTGTTCTTCCCCGCCTGCCTCTTCCGTGCGGATGACAAAGGGCGGCGGATCCTCTCCCGCTGACGCCATCAGCAGCCAGTCCAGGACAGAGGAAGCCTCTTTGAGAACAGCCGGCGAAAGCTTCTGTCCCTTCTCAGACCGCGCCGGAAGAACCTTAGCCATCGTTTTTTCCAGATCCCGGACAGACCCTGTCAGAATCAGTTTCTCCCGGGCCCGGGTCATGGCCACATAGAGTATCCGAAGTTCTTCCCCCAATGCTTCTTCCACAATCCTGTCCGACACGAAACGCCGGTACAGCAAAGGGGTGCGGATATCTTCCTCCGTATCAACGGCGTCGCAGGCAAAACCCAGGTCTCCATGAAGGAGCATCTGCGGATTCCGGTCCATCAGATTAAAATTCTTGCCGCAGCCCGCCACAATCACCACCGGATATTCCAGGCCTTTGCTCTTATGAATGGTCGTGATGCGGACCAGGTCGTCCTGCTCAGAGAGGGCCTGGCCTTCTCCGAAATCCACCTCATAGCGTTTCAGCTGGTCCATATACCGGAGGAACTGAAAAATCCCGTGATAGCTGGTTTCTTCAAAACGCATAGCCTGCATACGCAGCATGTCCAGATTGGCCATGCGCACCTTTCCGTCGGGTGAAGCAGCGAGGATCAGGCGGTAATCTGTCTCCTGCAGGACCAGTTCCAGAAGTTCGTGGATCGGCAGGAGTGCGGAAAGATCCCTGTATTTTCCAAGGAAAGCTTTGAATATCTGCCATTTTTCCGTATAAATGCCTGCCTGTGCCCCGGCATCCAGCCGCTCCAGAAGCGGCCCCTCCGCAGCCACGGCCAGCATCTCCGCCGCTTCTCCGGCAGTAAAACCTCCGATGGGCGAGAGCAGCACGGACATCAGCGGGATATCCTGCAGCGGATTATCCAGGAGCCGCAGGAAATGCAGCAGAACCTGAACCTCCTGTGCCGAAAAATATCCTGTTTTGAGCTGCGCATAAGCCGGAATTCCTTCCTCATTCAGGACAGCTGCCAGGCTGTCCGCCCATCCGTCCATGGATCTGAGAAGAATCACAAAATCCCGGTAATGCGCTCTGCGGAAGCATTTTTTCTCCAGGTCCCAGAGGCGGAATGTACTGTCCGGAGCCGTCATGGAACGAATGGTCCGGGCTACCAGCCTGGCTTCTGTTTCTTTTCCCTCCTCCGCCCCGTTTTCTGTTTCACAGATCAGGAGCTCCGCCGGAGGATCCGGTTCTTCATACGAAGATCCCTTATAGAGGGCTGCGTGTTCGTCGTATTCAATCCCTCCCAGGCCTTCTCCCATCAGTCTGTCGAAAAGTCGGTTCACCGTGTGCAGGACGGCTCCACGGCTCCGGAAGTTTCTGCCAAGATCGATTTTCTGTCCGGGAGCGTGTCCTTTCTCATAGAAAAAAGTACGGTATTTTTCCATGAAAAGTTCCGGTCTTGCGCGGCGGAACTTATAAATGCTCTGTTTTACATCCCCGACCATGAACATGTCCGGTTCCCCCCGGCGTTCTCCCGAAAGCGCCGAAAGGATGGTTTCCTGTACCAGATTGCTGTCCTGGTACTCATCGATGATGATTTCCCGGAAGGTACGGCCGATTTCCTCCGCCAGTTCCGTCACCTCTGAAATCCCGTCATGTCTGCGCACCAGCAGGGCCAGCGCCCAGTGTTCCACATCCGCAAAGTTTGCCAGGTTCCGGCGGGCTTTTTCCTGCTGATAACGCGAGGAGAATTCCAGGGCCAGCTCTGCCAGCGCTTTCTGGTCAGACGCAGCCAGTTCCTCCAGTTCCGGGTCACGGCGGCAGGAGGCATAGGCT
>CACZQT010000091.1 GCA_902783295.1 uncultured Lachnospiraceae bacterium | reverse complement strand
TTCTATATCGGCCGCGGTATTGATTATGCCATCAGTCTGGAAGGCAGCCTGAAAGCGAAAGAAATCAGCTATATCCACAGCGAGGCATATGCAGCAGGAGAACTGAAGCACGGCACCATCAGCCTGGTAGAAGAAGGAACCTTGATTATCGGCGTCCTCACACAGCAGGAACTCTATGAAAAGACGGTGAGCAATCTGGTGGAGTGCAAAAGCCGCGGTGCCTGTCTGATGGGACTTACCGTCAACGGTCACTATGAAATTGAGGATACTGTTTCCTTTACTGTTTATATTCCGAAAACGGATGATCATTTCACAGCCAGCCTGGCTGTGATCCCTCTCCAGCTCCTGGGGTATTATATTTCCGTCGGAAAAGGGCTGGATGTCGACAAACCCAGGAACCTGGCCAAGAGTGTTACTGTAGAATAAAAACAGCGGTTCCGGACCTTTTAAAAGCCGGGAAAGCAGACACACCGGGCATACCCGGATGAATCAGGAAATGAGAGAAAGTAAAGATGTTTACGACAGAAAGTGAAGCTTATGAATATCTGGAAGACCAGGAAGTGAAATTTGTTCTCCTGGCTTTTTGTGATGTCTTCGGGAGCATGAAAAATGTATCCATCATGCTGAGAGATCTGCACCGGGCTTTTCAGTCGGGTCTGTCTATTGATGCCTCCGCCATCCGCGGTTTCGGTTCAGTGGATGAATCAGACCTTTTCCTGAAACCGGTGCTGTCAACACTGACTCTTCTTCCATGGAGACCTGCCCAGGGCAGAATCGCCCGTTTCTACTGCAACATTTTCTACCCGGACGGCAGTCCTTTTGAAATGGACAGCCGGGATATCCTGAAGCGTTCGGTAGAACGCGCCGCCCAGATGGGGATCCGTGTCAGCTTCGGCGCGGAATGTGAGTTCTATCTGTTCCGTCTGGACGAAAACGGGGACCCCACCCAGATCCCCGCGGATACGGCGCACTATATGGATGTGGCTCCTTTTGACAAAGGAGAAATCGTACGGCGAGAAATCTGCCTGGCCCTGGAGCAGATGAATTTCACCCCGGAAACCTCGCATCATGAAGAAGGCCCCGGGCAGAATGAAATCGACTTCCGCTACAGCGGCGCTATGTCTTCGGCAGACAATGTACTGACGTTTAAATCGGTAGTGGAAACTGTGGCGGCCGCCAACGGATTTCATGCCAGCTTTGCGCCTAAGCCCATGCGAAATCAGGCGGGAAACGGCTTCCATATCAATATGTCACCCAGGAGGCTGGAAGACAACGAACCGGATCCGGGCCTGAAGCGCTGGTTTATGGCAGGCATTCTCTCTCATATCCGTGAAATGACGGCTTTTCTGAATTCCACGGAGGAATCCTATCAAAGACTGGGAACTTTTAAGGCACCGCGTTACATTACCTGGTCGAACCAGAACCGTTCTCAGCTGATCCGTATACCGGCGGGAACCGGGGAATATGACCGGATTGAGCTTCGATCCCCGGACTGTATGACAAATCCGTATGTTGCCTATGCGCTGCTGCTGGAGGCGGGCATGGATGGAATCCGCCGGCAGCTGGAGCCGTCGGATCCGGTCAACCGCAATCTTTATGAGCTTTCCGGACAGGAAGAGACCGTATATGAAACACTCCCTTCTTCTCTCCCGGAAGCCTTGAATCTGGCTGAAGCCAGCGTTTTTATCAAAAGCATTCTCCCGGATGCCATGACAGCGGCTATACGGAGCCGGTACAGGGAAGAGGCGGTTCACGATGAATGAAAGCAGAGCTCCCGGAAGCATCCTGATCTCCTCTGTCGGAGAACAAAGCTGCCGGTCTATTGCCGGAATGATTGACCGTTCGCTCTACACCTCCCTGGTATTCGCGAAAACAGGAAGCGAAACCCGCCGTCTCCTGCCCGGTCGGCGCTTCCGGCTGGTCATCATCAATGCTCCTCTGTCCGATGAGTTCGGTCATGAACTGGCAGCAGATATCGCCAGGCAGTATACATGCGGCGTCATTCTGCTTGTAAAAAGTGATGTCTATGAAGAGGTTACAGATCTTGTCCTTGAAAACGGAGTAATCACCGTACCAAAGCCCCTCTCCCGCCAGCTTTTTTATCAGGCTGTGCGCCTGGGACTCTCTGTGGAATCCCGGCTGTCTTCCAGGGAACAGGAAATCAGCCGGCTGAAGCGCAAGCTGGATGAGTCCAGAATCATAGGCCGTGTCAAATGCCTCCTGGTGGAGAAGCGGAAAATGACCGAAGAGGAGGCTCATCATTTCCTGGAAAAGGAAGCGATGAACCACCGGACATCCCTCCGTGAGGAAGCCGAAGAAATTCTGAGAATGTATGAATAAAGGCACAGGAGTCTTCTGCTCCTGTGCCTTCGTGTTTACGATCACTTCACGGTGACATTCGCTCTTACCCACATGCCGTTCACCGCATAAACGTAGATACTGCAGCTGCCTTTTTTAACTGCAGTAATCTTTCCGGACGAGCTTACTTTGGCAACCTTTTTGTTGTCGGAATAATAACGCAGCGCGGAGTTATGCCTGTCCAGTGTTTTCAGGCCGGAAGTTTTCAGCACAACGGTGGCTTTGATGTCCGCCGTCTTTCCCGCTTTCAGACGATAATTTGTTTTTTTCAGGGTTACCTTTTTAATATCCGTATATCTGGCAAGCGCCTTGCCCGGCACGTGACCCGTCACCGTTTTGCCGAGAACAGCTTTCTTTCCTTTCTGTTTCTGATACCCTGCCACATAGATCTTTACGCATTTTTTCGGATTGATTTTCTTTCCGTTCAGTTTCCGGATAGTGTATCTGGTAGTTGCCTTTTTCTTGATGGTTTTGATCAGCTGCGGTTTACCGCTGCCGCAATACGCTGCATAAATCAGATATCCATCCACACTTTTTGCCTTACCCCAGCGGACTGTAATCGTATCCTCCCCGAATGTGATTTTAAATTTCTTTTCCAGTGCAAGCTTTACATTTTCCTTCCTGCTGGCATTTTCTTCCTTCTTTGTCGGTTCTTCGGGTTCTTCCGTTTGTTTCGTCGGCTCTGCGGGTTCTTCCGCCTGTTTTGTCGGTTCCTCAGGTTCCTCCGCCTGTTTCGTCGGCTCTGTCGGCTGATCCGCCTGTGTTGTCGGCTCAGTGGGTTCAGGCTCCGGCTCTGCCGCCTCCCGGATGGTAAACACGGCTGTTTTATATGTCACTGTATAATTTCCCTGGTTTTTTTCGCCCTCCGGAGTAATGACATACTCGCCCACAGTTTCGCCGGAAGCACGTGTCAGAGTATACTTCACGGTTTCACCTGGCAGGGTTCCTGCAACCTTTGCAGTCAGTCCAGGATCTTTCTCCCCAAAGCTCTTCTCTGCCGGATCCGCCTCTACCGTAACTTCCTTCGGTACCACTGTTACCACCGCAGAACCGGAGGCTTCGGAATAGTTCTTTGCCTGCACAGTATAGTATACCGTCAGCGTCCCGGCATTTTTGATCACCGGACTGGCAGTCTGGCTGCATTTTCCTTTTTCCGTTCCGTATTTCACAACGGCTCCCTCTGCCGGATCCGTAACCTTTACCGTAATGCCGTGCCCTTCCCCGTCATATACCGAATGATAAGGTTCGGCGCTGACGGACATCCCCTTTTCCGTAATCTCCCATACCGCCGTGACCGAGTCTTTGAAATTTCCTTTCCCCTGTACTGTCACTCTGTAGGAATCTGCATCTGTTCCCGCTGTATCTCCTGTCATCTCGTAGTCATTTTTCGTAAGAGTCAGGCTACCCACGGTCACTCCGGTGACTTCTATCTGCTGCCTGGCACCGTTATAAACCAGCCTTGTCTCGCTCAGTGTAACGGAAGCACCGGCTATCGACTTCGGCTCTATAGTCAGCTTTCCTGTCACCGCTTCCGTAACCAGATATTTCCCGGTGAGATCTTTTGTCTGACCCGGTGTCACACCTGCAAAAGATACCGTATGATCCCCGGCATCCTTTCCGCTCCCAGCCGCGGATACGCCCTGGAATTTCAGATTCTCTACACTGGCGGTATATCCTGAGACCGTATGTTTTTCTCCGTCATAGGTCAGGGTTTCGCTGTTCGCGGTCAGTGTCACATTCGTCAGCCACTGGGCATAGAGCACCTGATCGGAGTGGATTTCCATCTCCTGTTTGTCTGCGTATGCCTGGCCTGTGCCGTCAGCCTTCGTATTCCAGCCGATAAAAGTATGTCCTTCATACGTGAATCTGTTTTCAAAAAGAGGAGCACTTCCCTGAAGCGGCATGCGCTGTATATATTCATGCTCCGGAGCGCCATTTGGATGGAATGTCAACGCAAAGGACAGGACGTCATCAAAAACTATTTTTTTGAAATAATTTTCGTAGAGGTCGATTCCATCCGGATGGGAATCAATCACCGTTCCATTCCCGGTTCCCTTCACATCCGTCCACCCCATGCCGGCAGCCTCATTATAGAGCAGATAATGTGCCCATATCGCGACATCATACCCTATAACAGCAGCCTTCCCGTGGACAGCAGGAATTGTAAGATCGCCCATCAAACCATAACTTTTCGAATCATCAGATGCGTTAAAGCCTCCCTCTGCAATCAGTTCCCCTCCATATACAATTACATCTCCGGAGATCCCGGTACTCATGTTCCTGCTGTAACCGATTTCTCCT
>CACZQT010000090.1 GCA_902783295.1 uncultured Lachnospiraceae bacterium | reverse complement strand
ATGCAAAAACTGCGCGAAAGTGTTTATCGCCAGGAAAGGGAAATCGGATTTTTGCTGCTCTGATTGCAAAAAACGGTACAGCGAGGATAAGAACCAGAAAAAAGGGTAAGACTGCCGTTTCTCAGGGTATTCAATCGGTAAATGGGGCAGTCTCCGGGGAATTCGGCGAGTGGAATTACTGGAAGAATTTGCCATATCACACTTACACAGAAGCCCTTTTAACGATAGCGCAGCGAATGATCTCCCGGGCGGGATGCATTCGTGGATTATTGATCATATCCATGATGTGCAGAGCAGCCTTGGTTCCTATTTCAGTAGTTGGCAGGGCGATCGTGGTCAGTGGCGGCTGGAGATACGCTGCGATCTCTCGGTTATCGAAACCCGCCACAGCCATATCCTGTGGGATGCGGAAGCCTTCCAACGCAAGCACCTCCATGCATCCGGCAGCCATCAGATCGTTCATGGCAAAGATGGCGGTGGGCTGCGTAGACAGCTTCAACAACTCCCGGGTTTGCTCCATGCCGGATTCGTATTCCCAATTCCCGTAACGGATATATTCCTGGGGCAAGGATAAGCCGGCTTGCTGCATAGCTACCTGAATGCCAAGAAGGCGCTGGGCAGTGGGATAGGAATGAGGATGACCAGCGATTACTGCAATGCGCTCATGGCCTTTGCCGATGAGAAAACGCACCATGTCCGCCGCAGAATCCCGGTTGGAGTAGGTTACATAGGTGTCCTTTTCTGTGCCATGGGAATAGGCGAACACCAAAGGCGTTTCCATATCGTCAAACAGATAATCCAGATGCCGGTCGTGCATTGCCACGTAAATGATCCCATCTACGTTGGCCGATTGCAGCAGAGACAGGCCTTCGTTGATCCGCTGCCGGTAGGCACCGATCTGTTCATACTGATTATACAGTTTCTCAAGCAGATGCAAATCGTTGAGGATGGTTTTATAGCCGCCCTTCGAGAGCGTTTCGCTGATGCCGCTGACGATGGACGCCACAGGCAGGCCCCGGATATCTTCTACCAGTACGCCGATAGTATGGGATTGCCCCAGGCGCAGGGACTTTGCCAGGGTATTGGGCTTATAGTTCACCTGGGAGATCGCCCGCAGCACCCGTTCCGTGGTTTCGGGCGAGATTTTTTTTGAACCGTTGACCACATGGGATACAGTAGCAGTCGATACGCCTGCCAGGATCGCCACATCACGCATGGTTGCCATGAAAAACACCGTCTTTCCAATAGGTTAAACGTTTATCAGAATTATAAGCAAAAATACAGAATCCGTCAAGTGTCAGGTTAATAAATTAACCATTGAAAATCATTGGTTTCCCTATTGACATTTATTTTGTCCGGTGTTATCTTATCATTAGTCGGAAGGTTAATCGTATAACCAACCATTCAGACAATCAAAAGGAGGAAAGAATCATGAAGAAACTGTTGGCAATCGTGCTGTGCCTGGCCATGATGCTGCCAGTGCTGGCGCTGGCGGAAGGAGACGGCCGGGTGCATATTACCTACTCCTTCTGGGGCAATCAAACGGAAGCGGAAAGCGTTCAGAAGGCCCTGGATGCTTACAATCAGATGCAGGACAAAGTCTTTGTGGAGCCCATGCAGATTCCCAACGAGCAGTACACGGAAACGCTGGTCAATTATGCCATCGCCGATCAGCTGCCCGACTGCGGCATGGTGAACGAAAACTCCGTGCTGTATTTCGCCCGCAATGGCGTCATGGCCGATGTATCCGATATGTATGCCGGAGAAAAGCTGCAGCCCATGGATTGCATCACCTTCAAAGACGGCGGTACCCCTGTCGGCTATTCCAGCAGCAACGAAATCCTGATCCTCTATTACAACAAGGATATGTTCGACGCAGCGAACGAACCCTATCCCTCCGCCGATAAGCCCTACACCTGGGACGAATTCGTGGAGGTTGCCAAGCGGCTGACCTTTGACGAAAACGGAAAGCACCCAGGCGAGGAAGGCTTCAATCCCGAAAAGATCGTGCAGTACGGCGCGTTTGTGAACAACTGGACCTGGCAGATGGAAGTATGGGCCCTGAGCAACGGCGGCGCGTGGTTCTCTCAGGACGGCAAAGAGTGCCTGATCAACAGCCCCGAAGCCATTGAATCCATCCAGAAGGTGGCCGACCTGGCGCTGGTGGAGCACGTGGCTCCCCTTAACGTCATTCCCGAGGATAACGGCGTAGGCGTTGGCATCGGCAGTAAGACCGTGGCTATGACCACCGACGGCACCTGGCGTCTGGGCACTGATTTCCCGAATCTGGACATTAACTACGGCATCGCGCCTCTGCCCATGATGAGAGAAGAGGTTACCATCTGCACCTCCGGCCTGACCGGTGTGTTCAAGGGCAAGCATCAGCAGGAAGCCTACGACTTTGTCAAGTGGTACACCCGGGAGGAAAGCAACTGGGACGCCCTGGTGCTCACCGGTATCTGGCTGCCCAAGAGCGAATACTTCTATAAGACCGAGGAAGGCATCAACGAATGGCTGGGCAACGAAAAGTACCCCTACAACAAGGACTTCGAGACCGGCAGGAAGGTGCTGGTGGACTACACCATGAATTATGCCAAGCCCACCTGCTGGTACTTCACTCCCAACACCCAGGTGACCACCAACGAAATCCTCTTTACCGCCCTGCAGAGCGTGTGGAGCGGCGAGCGCACGGCAGAGGATGTGATCAATGAAATCTATCCCGAACTGTGCGAAGCCATTGTCGTAGAATAATCAAGCATTCCTATCAGACGGGGGAACGCGCCTGCGTTCCCCCGTCTTCAAAAGAGCATGAACCATTGGAGGGATGATGCGATGACGGCCATTTCAAGAAAGAAAAGAATCCGCTATAACCGGTCGGAGACCCAGGCGGCATGGCTTTGCCTGTTGCCGTCGGTGATCGGCCTCACCTGCATCACCTATCTGCCCATGATCGCCTCCTTCGCCCTGAGCCTGTTCAGCTGGAACGGACTAGGGGACATGAAGTATATTGGGCTGGAAAACTATATCCGCCTGTTTACCCGGGACACCAAGTTTTACGGTTCTCTTTTAACAACGCTGGAATACGCAGGCATCTCGGTGATCGGAAGCATCATCTATTCCATGATCATTGCTATGCTGCTGAACCGGAAGGTGCCTGCCCGCGGCTTCTTTCGCGCCGTTTTCTATTTGCCTTACGTACTTCCGGCCCTGGCTGTGTATCTGGGCTGGAAATGGCTTTACGATTACAACCACGGCCTTTTCAATTACCTGATCAAGCTGGGCGGCGGCACGTCTGTGAAATTCCTGGATTCCAGCGCAATGGTCACGCCCTCCCTGGCGCTGATCGCCGTGTGGCTCAGCGGAAACCTGATCGTGATTTTCCTGGCGGGTCTGCAAAACGTGCCCCGCACCTACCATGAAGCAGCGGAGATCGACGGTGCCAACGCCTGGCAGCGATTCTGGAAGATCACCATTCCCTGCATGACCCCCATCATTTTCTATAATTTGCTCATGAGCCTCGTCAGCAATCTGCAGGTGATCACCCCGGCCCTGTCCCTGACGCAGGGAGGCCCGGGCACAGGCAGCTATTTTATGTGCTTTATGCTTTATACCCAGGCGTTCAAATCCCATAAATACGGCTACGGCAGCGCCATTGCCGTGATTCTATTTCTGATCATCGCCGTATTTACCGGCATTTTGTTTGCCACCAGCAAAAGCTGGATCTTCTATGAAGGAGATGATAAGGAATGAGCGTCGAAACCATGAAAGTATCCCGCGGTGGTCATCTTGCGTCCAAGTCACGTCGGGAAAAGACGGCGGATATCCTCTGTTTCCTTCTTTTGATCTTGCTGGGACTGATCGTGCTGTTTCCTATTTACTGGATCTTCCGTTCGTCCCTCATGTCCAACGGTGAGCTGTACGCATATCCACCGGCTTTTGTGCCGCCGGCATGGCGCCTTGAAAACTACTCCGAAACGCTGAAATCTTTTGAATATCTGAAATTCCTAGGCAATACCATGACCATCCTTCTTCCTGCCGTTTTCGGCGCGGTGGTGACGGCCACGATGGGCGGCTATGCCTTTGCCCGGCTTCGGTTCCGGGGCAAAAAGCTGCTTTTTACGCTGTGCGTGGGGTCCATGCTGCTGCCCAGCATGGTCACGCTGATCCCGCTGTTTATCGGCTGGTCCAAGCTGGGCCTGGTCAACACCTACTGGCCGCTGATCCTGCCTCATTTCTGCGGCGGCGGCGCGTTCAACATCTTCCTGATCCGGCAATTCGTCAAAACCGTGCCCCGGGAGCTGGACGAAGCCGCCACCATCGACGGCTGCGGCTATTTCAGAATTCTGGTTTATATCATCGTGCCGGCCATCAAGGCAGCCATGATCGTGGTGGGGCTGCTAAAATTCATCGAGCTTTGGAACGATCTTTTACAGCAGGTGACCTACATTACCCGCCGGGATCGGTATACCCTGGCGCTGGGGCTCAATATTTTCCGCGGCTCGTTTAACGACGACTGGTCCAGCATTATGTGCGCCACCTGCCTGTCCTTTATTCCCGGCATCGTGTTCTATCTGATCGGGCAGAGGTACTTTGTGGAAGGAATCGTAATGACCGGCATGAAGAACTGAAGAAGGGAGGCATCCGTTATGTCCATTCGGGAGATCCCCTTGCGCAGCGTGAAGATCACGGACGCTTTTTGGTCGCCCCGTCAAAAGCTCATGACGGACGTGACCATTCCCTACATGGAAAAGATCCTGCGGGATGAGGTGCCCGGCGCGGAAAAATCCCATGCAATCGACAATTTCCGCGTGGCGGCGGGAGAAATAAACGGGGATTATTACGGCATGGTGTTCCAGGACAGCGATGTGGCGAAGTGGCTGGAGGCCGCCGCCTATTCCCTGGCGCTGAAGCCGGACGGCGCGCTGTCCCGGCGCGTGGACGACATGGTAGCGCTGGTGGGGCGGTGCCAGCAGCCGGACGGCTATCTGAATACCTATTTCACGGTAAAGGAGCCGGAAAACAAATGGAAAAACCTGCTGGAATGCCATGAGCTTTACTGCGCTGGTCACCTGATGGAAGCGGCGGCTGCCCTGTATGAAGCTGCCGGGAAGGATGAACTGCTGCAGATCTGCATTCGCCTGGCGGATCATATCTGTGACCGGTTTGAAAAAGAAGACGGTATCCCAGGGCATCAGGAAATCGAGATCGGCCTGCTGCGGATGCACCGTGCCACAGGCAGCGTGCGCTATCGGGATATGGCGCTGCGCTTCCTGAATCTGCGGGGGCGGGACCCAGCCTGGTTCAAAAAGCATACGCCAGCGCACCCCGGCGTGTGTTACGGCGGCTATCGTATCCTGCCGGAAGATTCGGTTTACAATCAATCGGACGTGTCGGTGCGGGAACAGACCGTGGCCCGGGGCCATGCGGTCCGTCAGCTGTATATGCTCGCCGCGATGGCCGATGCAGCCGCAGAAACCGGAGATCGGGAAATGCTGGATGCCTGCCAGCGGCTGTTTGACAATATCACGCAGAAGCAGATGTATGTGACCGGGGCCGTGGGCGCGTCGGCGCACCATGAAGCATTTACAGTAGACTATGATTTGCCCAATGATCGCGGCTACGGGGAAACCTGCGCTTCGGTGGCGATGATGTTTTTTGCTCATCAGATGCTGAAAAACCGCCCCGACGGGCGGTATGCCGATCTGATGGAATTGGAAATTTACAATGCAGCGTTGGCCGGGATGCAGCTGGATGGAAAACGATTTTTCTATGTCAATCCCCTGGAAGTGGATGAAAGCGTGTCCGGCAAAGTATACGGCTATGAGCATGTGTTGCCTTGGCGCCCGCAATGGCACAGCTGCGCATGCTGCCCTCCAAATCTGGCAAGGTTGATTTCTTCCTTGGGGCGGTATCTGTGGAGTGAGGATGAACATACCGTATATAGCCATCTTCTGATTGGCAACGAAGCGGATACCCGCTTTGGCCGCATCCGTCTGGAAAGTCGGTATCCCTGGCAGGGGCATGCGGAATATATGATGCTGGATGGTGGAGATTTTTCCCTGGCGATTCATATGCCGCACTATGTTTCAGATTATTCTCTGACGGTCAACGGCAAAAAGGCAGTCCCCGCCATACGAAACGGATATGTTTATCTTGACCGCTTCTGGCAGCCTGGGGATATGGCGGCGATCTCTTTTGACCTTCCTGTCAGACGCATCTATGCGAATCCCAGCGTGCGCAGCTGCGCCGGCAAAGTGGCCTTGGCCCGCGGGCCAATCATTTACTGCTTTGAGGAAGCCGATCAGTCAGCGCCCTTGTCTTCTCTGTCTCTGCCCCGGGATCTGAAAATTGAGCCAATTCCGGCACTGCCAGGCCTCCCAGAGGAGATGATTTGCCTGAAAGCGCAGGGAAAGCGCGAAATCCTATCTGATTCGCTATACGGCGATTTTCCGCCTGCAGCGGAAAGCTGCTCCCTTCGGGCCATTCCGTATTTCGCTTGGGCGAATCGTAAAGCAGGCAATATGCTGGTGTGGATAAGAGAAAGTATCTGTTTATAGAACAGCGTCTGAACAGAATAAAAGGAACTGCTACAGCTACAGAACTCTTGCTTCCGATTGCAGCCCCTTTCCCATGCCAAAACTCATAGTTTATCGTATGCCGTAATCATTTACACACCAATATTCAGTAAAACGGCATGGGGCTTTTCAATATAATATAGACTCTCTCCAACAAATAAGGCAGCCCACCGAAAACGGCAGGCTGCCTTGGATTTTTCATTCATATACGATTTCCGCCAGGATGATTTCTTCTGCGCTGTGTTTGATTTCATTCATCCTTCCTACCCAGCCAAGCTGATCCTGGGCTTTCATCTCTTCGGCTACGCCCTGCGCCTTTGCCATCTGCGGGATTATGGTTTCCAGCCGATCATTGCAAATGCGTTCCACCTCTGCCAGATGTTCAGGCAGCTTCCCTGAAAGTAAAAGCCTGGTGTAAAGCCTCGGACGATGTTCTTTCAGATACGCTTCCCGCATCCTGCCGTACTTCCCGATGGACGTTGGATGTCCTTCCGGCAGTTTGATGTTCGGGATGAGGTAATCGCCAGCCTGGGTATACGTTTCGCCCATTTGTTCAAAGATGCTCTTCATTTTCATGCCCTCCTGTGCTATAATCGGCCTGTCAAGGCCCAGTGATGGGTTCCGCATAGCGGAGTAGCCCTTCTTGCCACAGATGAGCCTGTCCAGCTATGCTGTAATAGGTGAAGTCTTAATTCACCCTTTACATCATAGCTCTTAAAATCTTAATAGTATAAAATCTTATCAGAAAAAGCATAGTATAATGCCTGATTGAAACAACCCCGAACGCTGTTTTTGCGGCGTTCGGGGTTGTTGTTTGTTTGGAACAAGGGTTTTACGGATTCAGCACTTCCTGGTCAGCCCAGAAATCGTCATCATCCCAATCGTCCTCGCCCTCTTCATCGTCCAGCGCTTCGTCGCCCTCCGGCGCTTCTTCCTCGGGGTCCAGGCCCCAATAGGCTTCCAGGATGGCCTGGGTCCAGGTGACGTGGGCGGTGATATGGTAATTCTGGAGGTAGGGATTCCAGAAGTCGAAGTAGATATTGGAGTAGATGGGAATGCAAGGCAGCACTTCGTTATAGCGCTTCTGGAAGGTGATCCACTTGCTCACGTAGGTGTACACATCGCCGGGCACGGTCTTGCGCATATCCACGGCGTCCTGGAACAGTTCCTCATCATCGGAGTAGGTGTTGTTCCAGATCAGGTGGTCCGCGGTGGGATCGCAGCTGTAGGTGATGGACGGGTCCACGATCACATGGAAGTTGGTAGCCAGATAGATCATGTCCGTGGTGCGGTCCGCCTCACGATAGTAGGAATAGAACAGATCCTGCATATCGGTGGGCACCAGGGTGAGCAGGATGCCGCACTTGTTCAGGTTATCGATGAAGTTTTCCTGGATGGTATCCACGATATGGTTGCCGGCGGGATACATCATGGTCAGGTCCAGGGCCACCAGCTCGTCATCCACCATCTTGCAGCGCACGTCGTCCACGCCGGGGCGGTAGGGTTCGCCATCCCGGTTCAGCGTCCACTTGGCCTTGTCCAGCAGCTCATTGGCCCGGTCCAGGTCCACCGTGTATTCCACCAGATCCAGGGACAGGTTTTCCCAGGCGGCGATGGCGGCTTCGTATTCCGCGTCGGTGTTCGCGTAGCGGAAGGGGAATCTGACGTAATCCTCCGGAT
>CACZQT010000089.1 GCA_902783295.1 uncultured Lachnospiraceae bacterium | reverse complement strand
TGCACGGACGGCTCTCTCGCGGGAGTATTTACCAATACAAAAGCTGGGTTTCCGCCTTGTACGGCGCAGGCGGCTATGGAGATCCTGCACTATTATGGATACAGTCCCGCCGGGAAAAAGGCAGTCGTTATCGGCCGTTCCCTGGTCATCGGACGGCCCGTGGCCATGATGCTGATGCATGAGAACGCCACAGTGACTATCTGCCACACAAAGACACCGGATGTTCCGGCCATTACCTGTGAGGCGGATATTGTCATTGCGGCTTCCGGGCAGATGGAGAGTATTACAGCCGGATATCTGCGGGAAGGGCAGGTTGTGATCGATGTCGGCATCGGTTGGAATGGGGCGAAAAACAAGCTGTGCGGGGATGTCCTTTTTGAAGAGGCGGAAACGAAGGTGGCTGCCATTACTCCCGTACCGGGCGGTGTAGGAAGCGTTACGACCAGTATACTGGCTTCCCATACCGCAGAGGCGGCAAGACGCCGCTTCACTTGACAGATTTCGGCAGATGGTGTATGGTTCTTGTAACAATTCATCGCGGTTTTTCCGTATTCTTGGAATAGAAAGAAGGAATTGAAAATGGCGCTTCGGAATGTCCGTGAATTGGGGGATGAACTCCTTCGTAAAAAAAGCAAAACCGTGAAGGAGATGACTCCCAGGCTTTCCGGAATTATCGATGATATGCTGGAAACAATGTACAGCGAAGAAGGCGTCGGACTGGCTGCTCCGCAGGTAGGGATTCTGAAGAGAGTGGTAGTGATCGATGTTTCCGAAAACAGAGATGAACCGCTGGTTCTCATCAACCCGGAACTCCTGGAAACGGAAGGGGAACAGACGGGAATGGAAGGCTGTCTGTCTGTTCCGGGGAAGCATGGCAAAGTGACAAGAGCCATGAAAGTGAAGATAAAGGCGCTGGACAGGGATATGAAACCGATAGAAGTCGAAGGAGAGGAACTTCTGGCACGCTGCATCCAGCACGAAATGGATCATCTGGACGGGATTCTCTATGTGGATAAGGTAGAAGGTCCTCTGGAGGATAACGAAGCGGATGAAGAAGAAGAGGATGGCGGCGAGAGCCGTTGATCAGAATAATCGGCAGCCTCTCCGGCTGCAAAACATGAAGGAGGTGGGAGCCATGGGAAGAAAAGGCCTTAGGGCCGCGATTCTGCTTACGGCAGCCCTGATCTGCCTGAGGCCGGCAGCGGTGTTTTCTGCCGGCGGAACACTGGAAACTGCGGCGGCGCCGCCTACGGAATCTGTCCGCCCGACGTCAGCCCCCAAAGAGACAACCGCACCTGCAAAAACCAGCAGTACCTCATCGGAAACGAAATCTGCGGATAAAAAGGATCAGAAAATTTCCGCCAAAGATGTTGTGAAGACAATCGGTGCTGCACCATTTTCACTGAAAGCCAAAGTAACTTCCGGAAAAGCTTCGGACAGGGGAGCCCTTTCCTATTCTTCCGGAAATAAAAAAGTTGCGACAGTAGATTCCAAAGGCAAGGTTACACTGCACAGTGTCGGCAAGGCACAGATTACTATTACCGCCAAGGCGACGAAGACCTACCGCAAAACCACAAAGAAGATTACGGTGACTGTTAACCCCAAAGGAACCTCCATTACCCAGATAAGAGCTCTGGCGGGGAAAACGCTGACCGTCACCATAAAAAAACAGCCCGATGTTTCGGGTTATGAGCTCCGCTGTTCTACGAAGGCTTCCATGAAGAACGCGACGACGGTTCGGGCAGCGGGAGCCGGTTATGTGAGCAAATCCATCCGTAACCTGAAGGTTGGGAAAAAGTACTATATTCAGGTGCGGACCTATAAAACCGTGAAAGGGACGGACTATTTCAGTACCTGGAGCAAGGCTAAATCCGGTGTACCGAAGAGTCCGAAGACGGGGTACTGACGGATCCCGCGGGGAGGAATATAAGATTGGACAGAGCTATCTATACCCGGGAAGAGATTGATTCCCGGGTGAAGGTGCCGGCCATCGTGGAATCAGAGCTGCGCCATCTGATCGAGGACAGACTGCAGAGATGCGGTCTGTACTACCGCCTGTTTTCCAGAATTAAAACAGCGGATTCCCTGGCCAGCAAATATCAGCTGAAGGAATACAACGAAGAGAAAAAGATCCAGGACCTGATCGGCCTTCGCATAGACCTTTACTTTGAGGATGACCTGAAAATCTGTCAGACTATGATGGAAGAACTGTTCCCTCTGGTGGAATGGTCCAAGACTGAGCAGAGCGAGGATGAGTTTAAACCGACAAAGATTAACGGAGTATTCCGGCTTCCGGCCTATCTGAAAAACCAGATCACGGCGGAAACCTGGGATATGTGTATCGATGACACACTGGAAATCCAGTTTAAAACGGTTTTCTTTGAGGGCTGGCATGAGATCGAGCACGATATGAAATACAAAGGCGGGGAGCTTTGGGACGGAAGGAAGGGTTTTGCCCGTTACTTCAACAGCATCCTGGCTACGCTTGAACTCTGCGATAAATCTCTGGTGAGCCTGTTTGAAAATCTGGGACATGACCTGTACAAAGAAAAAAACTGGCCCGGAATGATGAAAGCCCATTTCCGGCTTAAAATCGAAGACCGGCCCATGTATCCGGAACTGGAAGAAATCCTGAACAACGACACCAGCGAACAGAACATAGGGAAGCAGATTTTCAAAACCAGCCGTCAGGTACTGGTGAATGAACTGCTGAGAACGCCGCGCAGGGTACCGATCAATGTCAATACCATTGCTGCTCTGGTGAACAAGGCCGTGATTAAAGACCAGCGGCTGACTCTTCTGTTCCATCAGAAAGATGTGTTCGATGACGGCAATGAAAATATCGGCGAAGAAATTGTTTACCGGAAGATGGAACCGCTCCGGAAAAACACAGTCTTCCATGCCCGTGTGCACCTGAGTACCTATCGCTACGGGATGCATGAAGGCTGTCTGGAGGCGGCAAGGCTGGCCTGGCAGTGGATGGTGGAAAAATACGGCCATCTGTTCCAGGGACTGCCCAAAGCGCCTGAAAGCTTCGAACGGAATAATCTGGGGTACCGGCTGCTTTTTGAGTATGAACCGGACCGGGATTTCTGGCGGATGAAGGCAGTTCATGTGGACATGGAAGCTCCCGGGCAGATGTGGATTGCAGAAGCAGACTGCTGGCGGGGAGAGCAGTGGCAGATGCTGGAAGTACGCAATTCCTATGCTGTAGCGGAGGAACGGCGCAATTATCTGAACCGTCATTTCAGCTGTCCGAGATTCTATTCAAATATTGCGGACAGAATCGGAATCTTCGATGTCCGGTACTGCTCCACGTCCAGGCGGATTCTGAAGGAGGACAAGCTGGGGAAAGTGGCAGCTCTTGTCCGGGACCGCCGGAGGAGCTTCCCGGTGTGCCTGTTTATATCCCGCGACCAGGGCGGCGGCTGGCTGGATGAAGGCTGGCTGGATACGTTCCGTGTGTATGATTTTACCCGTATGAGCGGGCGGTATACGCACATCTATACCTGCAGTCTGGAGATCGGAAGACGTCTTCTGGACAGTCTGGGGGTTTTCTGGGACGGGGAACCGGGCGTACATATTTTTAAAGCCCGGTGTGTGGATACGGAAGGCCGCATGAACGAAGAAAAGCATGTGGTCTACACCCGGAAAGATGTGGAAGAATGCCAGTACGGGCGTTCCAGAGTGGATAATGAAGGGCGCCGCTACGATCTGGCTTACGGCGGACAGGCTTTTTATTACAAGCTGCTTCACGAAATGCGGGATGAGATGCTCACGGTTACCGATGAAGAAATCACCCCGGACCGTGATCTGCATGTAGAAGTTGAGTAAGCAAAAGGGACAGAGGCGGGTTTGATCTGCTTCTGTCCTTTTTTAACAGGAGGTATTTGCAAATGAACGCTGACCGCAAGTGGCTGGCTGATCCCCGGATTGTGCAGGTAAACCGTCTGGCACCTCACTCCGATCATTCTTTTTTCCTGTCGGAGCCGGCAGCGGAATCCGGACGGAATCCCTGGAGACAGTCTCTTTCCGGAGACTGGTACTTTGAGTGGGCAGCCACTCCGGACGCAGGGGATCCGGAATTCTATCTCCGTGAGGATCCGGCATCTGCCATGGATACCATCCCGGTGCCCTGCCATATGGAAATGGCCGGATACGGGCAGCCCCAGTATACAAATACGACATATCCCTGGGATGGCAGCGAGGTCATTGTTCCGCCGCAGATTCCCCGGGAGTATAATCCGACAGGACGGTACCTGCGGACCTGGACTATGCCCGAGGAGTGGCAGGGGCACAAGGTCCACCTGACTTTCGAAGGAGCGGAGTCTGCCCTGTTTGTCTGGGTGAATGGACATTTTGCCGGCTACAGCGAGGACAGTTTTACACCGGCGGAATTTGACGTTACTGAATGGCTGAAGCCGGGGGAAAACCGCATTGCCGCGGAAGTGGTCAAGTGGTGCACCGGCAGCTGGATGGAGGATCAGGATTTCTTCCGTTTCTCCGGGCTGTTCCGGGATGTTGTCATATACGCAGTTCCGGACTGTCACGTGCGGGATCTGTTTGTGCGGCAGGCTTTTCCGGAAGGCATTGGCGGACCGGCTGTATTGACACTGGAGACATCTCTGGAAGGTGAAAGCCTGTGCGGAGAGGCAGAAGTCAGACTGCTGGCGCCGGATGGAAACAGAGCCTTCAACGGACGGTTTTCGGTGGGGAAGGAAAACCGGTGGGAAATCCGGGTGGGGAATCCCATCCTGTGGAACGGAGAGAATCCGGTGCTGTATACTCTTCAGATCCGGCTTTTCGGAAAAGACGGCAGGCTTCTGGAGCTGGCGTCCCAGAGAACCGGGTTACGGCAGGTTGAGATCCGTGACGGTATCTTCTGCCTGAACGGGCAAAGGCTGATTTTCCGCGGAGTTAACCGACATGAATTTTCCTGCACAGCCGGAAGAGCGATCGGGGAAGAAGATATGCGCAGGGATCTTCGGATTCTGAAGGAAATGAATATCAACGCTGTACGGACCTGCCATTATCCCAATCAGAGCCGCTTTATTGAACTTTGTGATGAAGCGGGGATCTATCTGATCGATGAAACAAATCTGGAAAGCCATGGAACCTGGGCTGCTGCTGTTCCGGTTCAGCCGGAGTGGAATGTGCCGGGCGGACATCCCGAATGGAAGGAGGCCGCCCTGGACAGAGCCCGGAACATGCTTGAGCGGGACAAAAACCATCCCAGCGTACTGCTGTGGTCCCTGGGCAACGAATCTTTTGCCGGGGAAAATATGCGGGAAATGGCGAAGTTTCTCCGCAGCCGCGACGGAAGCCGTCCGGTACATTATGAAGGCGTCTGCCACTGCAGGGAGTTCGATGATATCAGCGATGTGGAAAGCCGGATGTATCTGCCGCCGGACGGTGTGGCCGAGTATCTGGAAAGCAGTCCCGGGAAGCCGTTTATGCTCTGTGAATACATGCACTCTATGGGAAATTCCTGTGGAGGCATGAAGTCCTATACAGATATGGAGGACCGGTATCCCATGTATATGGGCGGCTTTATCTGGGATTACCTGGATCAGGCTTTGCTCACGGAAAACGAAGATGGAGTGCCTTTCCTGGGATACGGAGGAGATTTTGATGATCATCCCAACGCTGGCAATTTCAGCGGAGACGGCCTTCTTTACGCGGACCGCAGGCTTTCTCCAAAGGCAGCCGAGGCGAAAGCCCTGTATGCTCCGGTCCGTATTACAGTTTCGGAGACAAAGGTGCGGATCGAAAACCGCAGGTTCTTTACAGATACCGGAATCTATCATTTTACCGCAGAATATTATGAAGATGGTGTATTGAAAGAAAGCCGTGTGCTTCCGGTACCGGCAGTTTCTCCCGGAGAAACTGCGGAGCTGCCCCACGGATTCCAAAAGGAAAAAACGAAGGAAACCACCATTCGGGTACTGGCGAATCTGGCAGAGGATGAAGCGTTTCTCTCTGCCGGCCATGAAGCAGCTTTCGGCGAGTGGACAGGAGGGAGGACGGAAGAGCCGGGATTCCTGAATGAGGAGAACTTGCCGCAGGTCTGCGGGACAGTGTCGGAGACAGGGGATGAATTCCGGGTGATTCCCGGATGGGATACCCTGGGCGTTCGGGGCAGGAATTTTCATTACCGCTTTCCTCTGGGCCCGGGGGACAGCATCTCCCTGCGCCGCGGAGACCGGGAGCTTCTGGCAGGGAATCCAAGACTGATTTTCTGGCGGGCTATTACGGACAATGACCGGGCTGCCGGAAGCCTGATTTCGCAGGGGTTCTGGCAGGCAGCGGATCATGGACAGACCCGGGTTCGCGCAGAATGGAAGACAGACGAACAGGGCTGCCCGGAAGTGACTTATGAATACAGGCTGCCCGGCGGGGCGGAATATGAACCGGTACGGCTTGCTTACCGTGTACTTCCGGACGGAACGCTGGAAGTCCGTACGGACTGGCCGCAGATGCCGGTGCCGGAAGGCCCGCCTGCCCTGGGAGTGGAATTCCGCCTGAAAAAAAGCTTTTCCCGCCTGACATATTTTGGCCTGGGACCGGAGGAAAACTATATCGACCGGAATCACGGCGTGAAGCTGGGCCTTTATGAAACGACACCTGCGGACAGCATGGCACGTTATCTGAAGCCGCAGGAATGCGGAAACCATACCGGGGTCCGTCAGCTGACGCTTACGGATGAAGACGGTCGGGGTCTGCAGTTTTCCGCACTGACTGTGCCGATGGAAGCCAGCGCTCTGCCCTGGTCTTCCAGACAGCTGGAAGAAGCAGAGCACCGCTTTGAACTGCCGGAACCTTCTTATACCTGGGTCCGGATTCTGGCCTGCCAGCAGGGGGTCGGAGGCATAGACACCTGGGGTGCCCGGCCGGAGAAGCAGTATCTGCTGGATTCCGGAATCCGGAGGACCTTCAGTTTTGCCATCCGGCCGCTGTAAACCTTGCAGAATTATGAAAAAAAGGGTATGGTAATGGTATCAGCGGATGCAGGGACTGCACAAGAAAGAGGAGGAAGCCAGATGAAACAATGGGGGCAGAGAATCTGTCTGGGAATTGCCTGTCTGCTGCTGGGGATGGGAATGCCGGTGACCGCGGCAGAACCCGATTTGTCCGGCCTGAAGAAGATCATTATGCCTTCCGGTGATATGGCAGAGCGTACTCCGTCCAAGCCGCTGGAGATGCTCTCTCCTTCAGATGCGCAGCTGTTGAACGAACAGATGGCCGGATACATGCAGAAGGGTGAAAGCCTTCTGAAAAACAAGGCAGTGGAATATTACTATTATAACAATCTGGACCCGGTGGCAAAGGAGCTTTACGACGTTATGCTCCAGGTGGCCAGGGACCCGGTAAGTGAAGGAAATATCGGTTTTATCATGACGGATATCGACCCCAGGAGCGAGGAATACTATTATGAATTCAACCTGGCTTACCGTGCTCTCTGCTTTGATCATCCGGAACTGTTCTGGCTGTATTCCGGGGAAGAAGCAGAAATGTGCTACTATTCGGAAGCGCTGATGCAGAATGGCTTCTATTTTGTCTATGTAAAGATGGTAGAGCCTTTTACCCGGTTTGAAGAGCAGATGACAGCCTTTAACCGGGCGGCGGAGGCCTTCCTGGCGGATATTGATACCAGCGGAAGCGAATACCAGACGATTCGGCAGATTCACGATAAGCTGATCGGCCTTGTCAACTACAACGACCCGGTGGCGGACCACAGGGTGTGGCTTTCCCGGGGGCAGGACCTGGCGCATACAGCATACGGCGTACTGGTGGAGGATTCCTCCGGAATCGCCAACTATGCCGTGTGCGACGGATATTCTCTGGCTTTTGAATATCTGCTGCAGCAGTGCGGCATTGAAGCCGTATTTATCGGAGGAGTCGGAGGCAATTCGGAGGAAGAGATGGGCGGACACGCCTGGAACATGGTAAAGATGGATGGCTCCTGGTATGAGGTGGACGCCACCTGGAATGACCGGGAAAGCATGGTGGACGACCTGAATCCCTGGGAGCCGGTTTATGAATATGTCCTGGAAGCGCTGAATGATGCGGCATACAGGGAACGTGTCGAGCATTTCCTGTTCCTGGTCTCCACAGAAACCATGCATCATTTTATTCCCGGCGGGGAGTATACGTATTTCTCTCAGGACGGAAGACTGGAGCTGCCTCTGGTATGGGAGTGCTTCCATGCCCGGCTTCAGGATGACGGGGCCAGGGAGGATCCGGATAAAGAAGTAATATCCCTGGCGCCGCTTGCCATGCAGAATTACCAGTAGGGAAGATGAACAATCCTGTAAAATAAGCCGGAAGTGAGGGCGATATGAAGAACAGAAAGAGAAAACGACGGCTGCGCCTGCTGGCGATGCTGGCGGCGGTTCTGCTGGCCTGCGAGGTTCCTGCAGAAGCTGCCGGCTTTGACGAAGCCGGACGCAGTCTGCTGACGACGGCGGAAGCTCTGGTAGACCAGGGGCTGGAAGAAAACAGCAGTACCATTCAGATTCTTTTGCAGCAGTGCCTGGATGTTCTGCCGGAAGGCGATCCGGCAGAAACAACACTGAAAAGCATACTTATGCTGCTGGAAACAGGAAATGCGGATGCTGCCTCCGTGGCTGTCCTGCTGAGATCCGTGATTGATCAGACAGCAGAGGGCCTTCCCGAGATGCCGGAAACTGAAAAACCTGCTGCAGAAACGGCTGCGGAGACGGTGCCGGAAACTGAAAAACCTGCTGCAGAAACGGCTGCGGAGACGGTACCGGAAACTGAAAAGCCTGTTGCGGAAACGGTTTTGGAGACAGCGCCGGAAGAACCGCAGGAAACCATCCGGGGTGAACTGGTGGCAGAGGAGCCGCCTCAATTCCGGGCGGGCGATCTTCCTTTCTTTGAAGTTACAGCCTTTATCCCCGCCATTCTTCAGAACAGCGTCCTTGTAGATGTACCCGGCGATTGGGGCAACAATGCTTCCGGAAGGGCGCTGACCTCTTATTCACCGGTGAACGGCTCCGGGGCGATCAGTCCGGCAGCCGGGACACTTTCCCTCAGTTATTTCCCGACGGAAGGTGAGAGTGATAATGATGCTTTCTCGACCTATATCCGGAATATCGAAAACATGAGCGTGACGACCGCGCTGACGTTTGAAGACATTTCCATGGAAAACCTTCCTGCCAGGAAGATTGACTTCACTATGAACGTGGGAGCCCATCAGTTTACCTGCGAGACGGTCTGTTTTGCACATGAAGGCACTATTTATTCCATTGAACTGATGCAGGGTCCTCAGACCTCCTATGATTACTTTCCGGTGTACAGGCAGGTTGCAAACAGTGCGGAGATCGGGAACGAGCAGAGCATTTCCGCGGCACTGGAGCGTATCCGCCGGACAGAAGAGGGAGAACCGGAAGCGACAGCGGCAGTTTCGGAAACTCAGCAGACAGAGACAACGGCTGTGCAGGTTACGGAAACGCAGCCGGCAGAAACAGCAGTTGTGCAGGTTACGGAAACGCAGCCGGAAGAAACAACGGCCGTGCAGGTTACGGAAACGCAGCCGGCAGAAACAGCAGCTGTACAGATTACGGAAACGCAGCCGGCAGAAACAACAGCTGTGCAGGAGACGGAGCCCCCGCTGGCAGAGACTGTGGACAACAATCCCTTCCCGGGCGACATCGGCACCTTCCGGTATCAGCTGAAAGGCCATGTTTACCAGTTCCCGACCTCTGTCGGAGAACTGACAGAGGGAGACCTTCCGCTGAACCGTACGCTGGATATTCCTTATGATTTCCGCTCTGATGCGGATCTGGCACGTACTCCCTGGACGGAAATTGTGAATACCCAGTACTATTACTTTGAGAATGCACTTTATAAAGAGATGGCAGCGGTCACGAACCTGACAGGGGACAGGGCTCCGATGACGGACTGCGTACTGACAGCACTGATTGATACACAGGGAGAATACGTGGATATCCTGCTCCCCGGAGGCGTGCATGTCGGCAGCGCAGAGAGTGATATACTGAAAGGGTTCCCGGAGTTTTCCGGAATGGCTCTGGACGGCTACGCAGCCTTCCGCGGAAACGAGCTCCTCTATGCCTGCAATGTACGGGATGACGGCTGCAACGGGTATGTGCTGATCCGGAATGACGCACCTTATTACAGCGCGGTTTCGATCATCTGCGAGAATCAGGTGGTGAAGGAGATCAGTTTTGAATGTCTGGGATCTGTAAGAGCACAGGGCGTTTTCCTGGATGAGTGATAAAGGAGGATAAGAATGAAAACAAACCACCAAAACCGCTGGTTATCGTTTCTGCTGACGTTGACGCTGATGCTTGCTCAGCTGGCAGCTCCTGCGGCCATGGCAGATCAGGTAAAGGATCCGGTGTACAGACTGGTGCTGACCCTTGGCGCGGATCTGAATGACGAACAGCGCAATTATGTCCTGAACTATTTTGGAGTCAGACAGGATGACGTATATGTCATCACGATTACCAATGCGGATGAACGGGAGCATCTGGGAGAGCTGATCCCGCTGGAAGAAATCGGTACGAGGACATTAAGCTGTGCTCTGGTGAAGCCTACTACATCAGGCGGTATCCAGGTGAAGACAGCGAACATGTATTATGTCACGAGTAATATGATCGCTTCCACCCTGTCCACCTCCGGGGTTTATAACTGCGAAGTACTGACGGCGGCACCTTTTGAAGTCTCTGGTACCGGTGCGCTGACCGGTGCGATGATGGCGTATGAGACTGCCATGGGCGAACCCCTGGATCCGGAAATGAAGGGACTGGCCAATGAAGAACTGGTCCTGACAGGTGAGATTGCTCAGACCGTAGGCCAGGAGCAGGCAACGCTGGTGGTCAATGACATCAAAATTCATATCGTCCGAGACGGAATTACCGGCGAACAGCAGGTACGCGAAGTGGTTGACGAGGTGGTTGCCGTCACAGAAGAAGCAGCCGCAGCTGCCGCAGCAGCAAAAGGAGAAGCAGCGCCTGCGAAGCTGGGTGAAGTGCAGCATGAACAGCTGTACAGCTTCGGCGTGAAGTTCAGCCAGATGGGATACCGCTATAAGGATATGGCGCCTACCCTGGAACGGGTGACGTATAATATCACCCGCGAGACCGGAATCGAAGACCCTATTACGGATACTTTTACAACGATTGAAGAAAACGAAGGTCTGTCCGTGAACTCCATCCTGCTTGGCACCGACGATTCCGTGCTGGGAGAGGATGCTATTATCAACGCGACGGATACCGTGGCAGTCGGTGACCATCCGGCAGAGGAAATCCCGGTGATTACCGGCGATGTACAGCTGACAGATGCCGGGAAGGTGAAGGCGGAGAGCTTCATCAACCATACGAATCTGATTGCTTTCCGGGATCTGAACGGTTCCTACGCTCTGATTGATCTGAATGGCAATGTGCTGACAGAGGCTGCTTATACCCGGGATTTCCGCGGCGCTAATGGAATGGTAGAAGCCATCCTGGACGATGGAAGCGGCCTGGCCGGCATTCTGGGTTCAGACGGAACGGTAGAAGTTCCGTTCCAGTATGATTACGTGCGTGTGATGGGCAAGCTCTGGGCATTCGGTGCCCAGGCGGAAGATGTACCTTCGGACTCAGACGAGAAGGATTTCTACAGAGACGGATGGAAGCGGATTACCCAGGCCGATATCTATTACCTGGGCGGCGAAGAGAGCACCCTGGTAGGAACTCTGCCCAGAGACAGGTTTACAGATTACTATGCGTTCGGAGACTACCTGAATGTCAGGGACGCGGAGGATAACGTTTCCACGTATGATATCCATTTTGACGTCGTACAGAACCCTTCCAGTCTGTATGATTCCCGTTATGATGAATCCTATGCGCTGGCGGAAGCCCTTTCGGCAGCTACAGGATATACGGTAGACCGCTTCTACGGCGGCTATGCGGAAATCCACGACTATTCCGGAAGCGGCAAAACCGGCATCGTGGACCGCTATGGCAATATCATCATTCCCATGGAGTTCGACAATTTCTACACCTGGTACGATAACGCAGATGATTTCTATACAGCCGGCGGCTATTTCGCGGCCGGTAAGGACGATCATCTGATTTATGTCACCCAGGGAGGAAACGCAACTGGCAGTTTTGAGTATTCTCCGTATGACGTATATAATTACGGAATGTCCGCAAGGGTGAAGCTGGAGGACGGAAGCCAGGTACTTCTGGCCGCCGACGGCGTAGAAACCAGTCTGGGAACAACCTATGAATACCTGTATGCCATTACCGAGTCCAAAGGCCTTCTCTGGAAGGGCGAAAAGAGCGACTATTCCTATGATCTGCTGGACTGGCATGGCAATGTTCTGGCCAGCGGGGCAGATGATTATTCCGTTTCTGCCAATGGAAATTATATTATCGCTCAGGATGGCTATACTTCCTCCACCCTGTATCTGGTGAACGATGCTTCACCGGTATCCATTACCGAAGGCGGGGCAGCAGCCGGCAGCGAAATTCAGGCAGCCAGCCGTACAGGAGCATCTCTGGAACCTTATACGGGCAATCCCGTACTGAAAAGCCTGGGAACGACAGGGGGCAGCCGGTTTATAGACGGAACGCACCTGCTGCTGGCTGAAGGCAATGACTGGAAGTACGCACTGACGGACCTGGAAGGGCATCCGTTGACCGAGGCCGTTTATGAGAGTGACATATCTTATGAATATGGCTGGCTGCAGGTATCGGTTGAAGAGGATGATGCAGTAAAATACGGTGTTCTGTCGCTGGATGGACGTGAAGTGCTTCCCTGCGGATTTGACCGGATTGAGATCCTGAACGAGCACTGGATCGCAGCGTTTACTCTGAACGAAAACGGGACCGAAGAGGATTATGATTATAAGAATTATTCCACGGGGGCCTTCCTGCAGATTGAAACGGCGCTGATCTGCCATCTGTCAGAGACAGAGATCGCTACGGTGACGCTGACCAGAGATCAGGTCGCGGATATTAGGGCAGATGGAGAATATCTGAACATCCAGGACAGGGAAACCGGTCTGGTTACGACGTATGATTCTTCCTTTACGGCAGTCGCAGCCGTAGACTACATCTACCGCTTTGATGAATTCTCTGTTACGGAAGTGACAGCCAGGATGCTGCGTGATAAGACCGGTTATTATATTGACTACTCCCAGTTCCCGGACGGCTATTCCTCTGCAAGCCATTATGTGGATGGAGAATCGTTTGCCGGCATCATGAATATGGACGGCGAGATGGTAGTGCCCGCGGAGTACAGCCGCTTTGTCAGCTACTATAACCTCACAGAAAGCGGCAATAATCATTTATGGGCCAGAGGTTATTTCTGCGCGCGGCAGGGGGACAACGTCGGATATGTTACAAAGGATGGTGTATCCTGCGAGATTTCTATTCCATATGACGGCTTTTATAACCAGGGTATGGCCGGAACCCGCAAGATGGAGGACGGAACCTATCAGATCATCGCCGCGGATGGTACTGTGACGAGCTGTAAGAATTATCCTTCCATGTATGCCGGCGGACTGTTCTGGCGCGTCAGCAGCGAGAGCGGCAAGGGATATGATCTGCTGGACTGGCATGGAAATGCCGTGCTGGAAGGATATTATTCCATCGATGTTTCCACGGACGGACAGTTTGTCGTCGCCCAGGCGCAATGGGGAACTGACTACGAACTCTTCAGCGTGGATGGTGCCGGAGGAGAACTGGTACCGGCCGGCGGTATACCGTCGGTTATCGAGCAGACCGAGGCTGCGGAGGAAGTGACAGAAGCCGCTGAAACCGAGGCTGCGGAGGAAGTGACGGAAGCCGCCGAAACCGAAGCTGCGGAAGAAGTGACCACAGCAGCAGTGTCCGGCTCCGGAGCTGCAGCGGGTGCTTTGATCACCAGTGCAAAGAGCCTGCTGGGTGCAGACGTATCAGCTAATATAGTAGCGGTGAGAACCCTGCTGGAACAGGCAAAAGGACTGCTGGAAACGGAGAACCCGAGTGTATCCGCTCTGCTGGGCAGTGCCCTCATGCTTCTCTCTGTTGAAAACATCGATACTGCATCCGTAAATACCTTGCTGGATACGGCGATAACTTTGCTGCAATAATAGACAGATCGACCAGGGGATTCTTCGGGAAGAAGGGTCTCCTGGTTTTTGAATTGACATATTATACGAATAGTTATACAATGTTACGGTGATAACCATCCCACTTAATGTTTATGAAAATGAAACGGAGGAAAATCGGATGAATTCGATCAGAAAACGAATCCTGTCTGCGGCCGTTAGTCTTAGTCTGGCATTCAGCCTCTTCCTGCCTGTGCCCGGACAGGAAGCCGCTGCAGCCGGAAAGACCGCCGTATCCGCGGGAGATATTGCAAAGCTTTATGTGAGCGATTCACCGACCGACGGCATGTACTGTTCGGTCTCCGGGAATACTCTGAGGCATTATGAAAATCTGGGGGATGATCCGTACTTCGAAAACGGGGGATTCATGTTCGGCACCACCGTCGGAACATTGAAAGCCTATGCCATCTGCGTGGATTTTGAAGACTGCCCCGGAGCTGAGAGGGTTGAGTATGGAGACCGCCAGAATGTTTTCGTAACGGAAGGAATGGAGTATGACTACTCCAGGCCGGAGACATACTATAACACGATCTTTGCCGGTTCAAAAGGATTTGGAGACAGTTTTACCGGCGAGCAGGAATATGTGGGTATGATAGAGTATTTCCGGCAGGTTTCCTATGGGATGATGAATATGGAAGTGGAATTCATCAATTCCCTGGTACCGAACGAGGATGGTTCCTGGCCCTGGTTCCGTATGCCCGGAGAGCAGAGCGACTGGGCGATCCAATATGCCAGTGATGTGGAAGATTACCGGACTTTCGGACGCCTGTACCGCGGTGCGCTGGAAGCTGCCTATGAACAGGTGCCGGATCTGGATATTGAGGACATCAGTTTCCTGTATGTGATCACCCCGGTAAACACCTTCGGATTCCGTTCCGGTCTGCAGGGCGGAGCGGGGATCGAAACTGCTTTTTCCTATCAGGATCAGTCTGCGATCCTGCGTGATACGGAATACCGTCATGAACCTCTGGTCACAACAAAAGGAGGGAAGGTGATTGGTTCCGGTACCACGATCACCAAAGGCGCCCGCGGCTATGACGGCGCGGACCGGAGCTATTTCCGCGTGATGGCGCATGAGACAAGCCATGGCCTTGGCCTGATTGATGACTATACCTATTCAGGAACCGATCATATGTCCGAGGATCCCTACAGCTGGTCCCGCCCGGTCGGGATGTGGGGCATCATGACCGGCATGACCGGCCCGGCGCCGGACTGGTGCGCCTGGTATAAATACAAGGCAGGCTGGATTGCGGATGATGAGATCGAGGTAGTCATGCCCGGCGAGACAAAGGAAATCATTATTTCCGCCCTGGGCAGCAAGGAAGGAGAGTACGCGCAGGGAGCGAAGATGGTTATGATCCCTTCCGAATGGCGTACGGTGGATACTTTCCATAATGAGAAATGGAATCCCAATGGAACAGACTATAATTTCCTGGACTGGTTTACACCGGTCTGGCTTGGCGGTGAGGAATATGCGCTGAAATCCTTCCCGACTGCCTATGTGCTGGAATGCCGCCGTGCGGTGGGGGCGGACTATCTGAATACCTCCGGAGAACCCGGCACGCAGGGTGTCCTGGTTTCCCAGCTGAGCAACCTGACCTGGGAAACAGGCCACGGGGCTGCCGGTTATAAGAACATGACAGCTCCCGGAGTCAGTGCGTCGGAAGCCTGCATAGGAGAAGGAGATTATGCCGGTGTCGGCGGAGCGGCTTCCTGGGAGGATACGTCCCGCGGGATCCGGGTTGAGGTCGTGGAATCCACCGAAGCTTATGACAGAGTACGCATTACCTATACCGGGATGGGAACCGGCGTGGACAGTGAAGGCAGCCCGGTGGAAGTGCGGAGGACATATCAGGGACTGCTGGAGGCTTCGGACGCCTGGGCACAGAGCGGCAGCCGGACAGAGGTCGCTTTTAAACTCATCACCACAGGCTCTTCGGCGGATAACGGAAACCGGCTGACAGAGGAGGCGCCGGAGCCCGTCATTACGGGAACAGGTTCCCCTCTCGGCGTTGGCAGCGGAGTGGCTGCCTGCGAGATGACGGTGACCTATGATCCGGAAGCTCTGGACTTTTCCAGTCTGGACAGTCCGTTTGATTCTGTAATGATTACCTCCAAAGAAGCCGGTATTCTGAAGATCAAGGCATCCGGACCGGAGATGATCCCGGACAGCCGGTTCAGCCTCATGTTCCACGT
>CACZQT010000088.1 GCA_902783295.1 uncultured Lachnospiraceae bacterium | reverse complement strand
ATCCTTGCCCAGGCCGTTCAGGATAACCCTCAGAGGTTTCACACGGACCTTGTTGGCTTTTTCCGCAATGCCGATAGCACCTTCCGCCGCTGCGAAGGATTCATGTCCGGCCAGGAAGCAGAAGCACTCGGTCTCCTCTTCCAGAAGCATCTTGCCCAGGTTGCCATGCCCCAGACCTACCTTGCGGTGATCTGCTACCGAACCGGGAATGCAGAAGGACTGCAGGCCTTCGCCGATGGCCGCTGCCGCTTCAGAGGCTTTCCGGCAGCCTTTCTTGATGGCAATGGCAGCGCCGACCGTATAAGCCCAGCATGCATTTTCAAAGCAGATGGGCTGGATCTTCTTGACCTGATCGTATACATTCAGGCCGGCGTCTTTCGTGATCTTTTCGGCTTCTTCGATGGAAGAAATTCCGTAGCTGTTCAGTACCGCATTGATCTGGTCAATACGTCTTTCGTAAGATTCAAACAAAGCCATTTCTATTTCCTCCTGTCTTATTCTTTCCTGGGGTCGATGATGCGGACGGCGTCAGCTACCCGGCCGTACTGTCCCTTGGCCTTTTCCCATGCAGTGTTCGGATCATCACCCTTCTTGATGAAATCCGTCATCTTACCCAGGCTTACAAACTGATAGCCGATGACTTCGTCGTTTTCGTCCAGAGCGATACCCGTTACATAGCCTTCTGCCATTTCCAGATAACGTACGCCCTTTTCCTTTGTAGCATACATGGTGCCAACCTGAGACCGAAGGCCCTTGCCCAGGTCCTCCAGACCGGCGCCGACCGCCAGGCCGTCATCCGAGAAAGCACTCTGGGTACGGCCGTATACGATCTGCAGGAACAGTTCCCGCATAGCTGTATTGATGGCGTCACATACCAGGTCTGTATTCAGAGCTTCCAGAATGGTCTTGCCCTGCAGAATCTCCGCTGCCATAGCAGCAGAATGGGTCATGCCGGAGCAGCCGATGGTTTCCACCAGTGCTTCTTCAATAATCCCGTTCTTGACATTCAGGGTCAGTTTGCAGGCACCCTGCTGAGGAGCGCACCAGCCTACGCCGTGGGTAAAGCCGGAGATATCCTCAATCTTCTTGGCATGAACCCATTTTCCTTCTTCCGGGATCGGGGCGGGCTCATGCCTTGCGCCTTTTGCCACCGGGCACATCAGTTCCACTTCTTTTGTATAGATCATGGTCAGGCTCCTTTCAATATGTTGACCGCAGCCCCGGGATCGCCCCGCCCGGCCGCGGGTCGGTTCTCCGTCACGCTTCTTTTTTTACCAGCAGTGAAACACCGGTCATTTCCTTCGGCTGCGGGATCCCCATCATTTCAAGCAGGGTCGGTACGATATCGCAGAGTCTTCCGCCTTCTTTCAGGCCGTAAGCCGGGTCATAATTTACCAGGATAAAAGGCACCGGGTTGGTGGTATGGGCCGTAAAAGGTTCTCCTGTTTCGTAATCGATCAGCTGCTCGGAATTTCCGTGGTCCGCGCAGAGGAAAAGCTGTCCTCCGGTTTCCTTTACGGCTTCCACGGCCTTTCCGACCCAGGTATCCACTGTCTCACAGGCCTTGATGGCTGCTTCCAGTACCCCGGTATGTCCGACCATATCCGGGTTCGCGAAGTTGATGATAATGACATCATACTTCCCGGAGCGGATCGCTTCGCACAGTTTCTGCCCGACTTCCGGAGCACTCATTTCCGGCTGCAGGTCATAGGTCGGCACCTTCGGAGAAGGCACCAGGATCCTGTCTTCCCCTTCATTGGGCGTCTCTACGCCGCCGTTAAAGAAGAAGGTTACGTGGGCATATTTCTCGGTCTCGGCCAGTCTCAGCTGTTTCTTTCCGAGAGACGCCAGATATTCGCCGAAAGTGTTGTTCAGATGCTGCTTGTGGAAAGCTACCTGGTAATGAGGAATGGTGGGGTCATAGTCCGTAAAGCAGATATAGGTCAGATCCTTGATCTGCTCCCGCTCAAAGCCCTTGAATTCATCATCAAGGAAAGCCCGGGTAATCTCCCTGGCACGGTCCGGACGGAAATTGAAGAAAATTACGGAATCTCCATCCTGCACGGTGGCCACAGGTGTACCGTCTTCTTTCACGACGACGATGGGTTCGATAAACTCATCCGTCACTTCCGCATCGTAGGAAGCCTGGATTGCGTCCACCGGGCAGGCTGCCTTCTTTCCTTCGCCCTTTGTCAGAGCCAGGTAGGCCCGCTGCACCCGCTCCCAGCGGTTGTCACGGTCCATGGCATAATAGCGGCCGGTTACGGTAGCCACCTGTCCTACGCCGATTTCTTTTGTCTTCTCCACCAGTTCACGGACGAACTCCTTGCCGGAAGTCGGGGAAGTATCCCGCCCGTCCATGAAGCAGTGAACATATACTTTCTGAAGGCCCTGGCGCTTCGCCAGTTCCAGAAGACCGTAGAGATGGGTGTTGTGGCTGTGCACGCCGCCGTCGGAAACCAGTCCCCACATGTGCAGGGCAGAATTTCTTTTCCGGCAGTTTTCGCAGGCTGCCAGAAGAGCAGGATTCTCAAAGAATTCCCCGTCCCGGATTTCCTTCGTGATACGGGTCAGTTCCTGGTACACTACCCGGCCGGCGCCCATGTTCATGTGTCCGACCTCGGAATTGCCCATCTGCCCGTCCGGCAGGCCGACTGCCATACCGGAAGCATTTCCCTTGACGAAAGGATAATCCCGCATCAGCCCGTCGATATTCGGTGTCTTCGCCTGGTAAACCGCATTCGCTTCGTGGCGGTCATTCAGGCCGAAACCGTCCAGAATCATTAATACTGTTGTTTTCATAACCCCTCCCGGGCGTTTAGGATTATTTCCAGTTGACTACCTTTCCGAAGTCCGGCTTCAGGCTTGCACCGCCTACCAGGCCGCCATCGATATCCGGCTGGGAGAACAGTTCCGCTGCGTTTCCGGGTGCTACGCTTCCGCCGTACTGAATCCGGATGGCATCCGCCGTCGCGGCATCATACAGTTCCCCGATCAGAGCGCGGATCGCGCCGCAGACTTCCTGCGCCTGCTCCGTGGTCGCCACCTTGCCGGTGCCGATTGCCCAGATAGGCTCGTAGGCAATGACAGCTGCCTTCGCCTGCTCTGCGGTCACATTCTGGAACGCGATCTTAATCTGCTGGCGGATCCAGTCCAGGGTGATGCCCTGTTCCCTCTGGGTCAGGGTTTCGCCGCAGCAGATAATGGGTGTCAGACCATGTTCAAAAGCCTTCAGGACTTTCTTGTTCACCGTTTCGTTGGTCTCCGCGAAGTATTCTCTTCTCTCGGAATGGCCGATGATCACGTACTTCACGCCGGCATCCACCAGCATATTCGGAGCGATTTCACCGGTATAGGCACCCTTCTCCTCAAAATCCATGTTCTCAGCACCGATCACGATGTTGCTGCCCGCCGCTGCTTCCACTGCAGGGATGATGTCGATGGCCGGAACGCAGCAGACCACTTCCGCGTCAGCGCCGGCAACCAGAGGCTTCAGTTCTTCGATAAAGGCACGGGTCTCACTGGGTGTCTTGTTCATCTTCCAGTTGCCCGCAATAATCATTTTTCTGGACATATTCCTGTATAACTCCTTCTATTTAATGGTTGAAATTCAGATTACTTGTCGTCCGCCGCTGCTACGCCGGGCAGTTCCTTGCCTTCCAGGAATTCCAGGGAAGCGCCGCCGCCGGTGGAAATATGGGTCATCTTATCACCGAAGCCGAGCTGGTTCACAGCTGCTGCGGAATCGCCGCCGCCGATGATGGTCGTAGCGGAAGTATCTGCCAGAGCCTGGGCAATGGCAATGGTACCGGCTGCGAAATTCGGCATCTCGAAAACGCCCATCGGGCCGTTCCATACCACCGTCTTTGCATCCTTCACGGCATCCGCAAACAGAGCGCGGGTCTTCGGGCCGATATCCAGTCCCATTTCATCCGGCGCAATGTCCCCTTCCGCGATGCGGGAAGGCGCGTCATTGTTGAATTCCTTCGTTACGACGGTATCCACGGGGATCAGGAGCTTCACGCCCTTGGCCTGAGCTTTTTCCATCATTTCCTTCGCATAGTCAATATAATCCGCCTCAAGCAGGGAAGTCCCCACTTCCTTGCCCTGAGCCTTCATGAAGGTATACGCCATGCCGCCGCCGATAATCAGCACGTCTACCTTATCCAGCAGATTGTTGATTACGGAGATCTTGCTGGAAACCTTGGAACCGCCAAGGATAGCCACGAAAGGACGCTCCGGATTGTTGACGGCGTTGCCAAGGAAGTCGATTTCTTTCTGCATCAGATAACCTACCGCGTTCTCCTTCATGAAAGCCGTAACGCCAACATTGGAGCAGTGTGCACGGTGTGCGGTGCCGAAAGCGTCGTCTACGAAGATCTCCGCCAGGGAAGCCAGATCCTTGCTGAAGGCTTCGCCGTTCTTGGTCTCTTCAATACGATAACGGGTGTTTTCCAGCAGCATGACTTCGCCATCCTGCAGAGCTTCTGCCGCAGCCTTTGCGTTCGGGCCGACCACTTCGGGATCCGCCGCGAATTTTACTTCCTGACCCAGCAGTTCGGACAGGCGGGCTGCCACCGGTGCAAGAGACATTTCAGGCTTGGGTTCTCCCTTCGGCTTGCCCAGATGAGAGCAGAGAATCACACGGCCGCCATCTTTGATCAGTTTCTGAATTGTAGGGAGAGCTGCTACCAGACGTGTTTCATCGGTGATTTTCCCATCCTGCAGCGGTACGTTAAAATCGCAGCGAACGAGTACTTTTTTCCCCTTTACCTGAATATCATCGACAGATTTCTTGTTCAGCATATTCTTCCTCCTTCTTGATGACAGGCTTTTATGCATCTCAAGCTAAGACTGCAGGCCTGCCGCCTCATTTTAATATTCCGATTTTATCATGGATATCGGTATTTTTCAATCATTCTTCGCAAGTCGAAAAAACTTTCGCCATGCCGGCAGACTCGTGAACTTCGTTCACTCGTTGTCGCGGCATTCGCCCTTTGCCTGGTTTGCTTTCGCCATGCCGACAGACTCGTGAACTT